>CAMTPG010000268.1 GCA_947074335.1 uncultured Parabacteroides sp. | reverse complement strand
ATCACCGATAAGGTTTGCATCATCTTCATCATCTTCGAGCTTTGTCTGGCCATCAACGGCTTTTTACTGATGATGCTCGATGCTTACAACCAGCGTGAAGTAAGCAAAAGCAAACCGCTCAAAGGACTGGTGCAGGTGTGTCAGGTCATTGTATTTTTTGTGGCCGGTATCATCTTTGTGGGCATTCTGATTGATAAATCGCCCACGGTTTTATTTACCGGTCTGGGCGCTTCGGCTGCTGTGTTGATGTTGATCTTTAAAGATTCTATTTTGGGATTTGTGGCCGGCATTCAGCTATCGGCCAATGATATGTTGCGTAACGGCGACTGGATTCAGGTGCCGGGAACCGATGCCAATGGTAATGTAATCGATGTAACGATAAATACCGTAAAAGTTCAGAACTGGGATAACACCATTTCGATGGTGCCGCCTGCACTTTTGGTAAACAACAGCTTTAAGAACTGGCGCGGAATGTCTGAATCGGGCGGGCGGCGATCTGCCAAAAACATCTATCTCGATATGAACACCATTAAATTCTGTACACCCGATATGCTCGATAAATACCGCAAAGAGATTCCGTTAATGGCCGAATACAAGCCGGCCGACGGCGTAATTCCAACCAATTCGCAGGTTTATCGTTTCTATATCGAGCGTTATCTGAGAAGTCTGCCGCAGGTTAATACCGATCTCGATCTGATTATCGACCAGGAACAGATGACGCAGTTTGGCGTGCCGATTCAGGTCTATTTCTTCTCCCGCGATAAAGTATGGTACGATTACGAAGTGATTCAGTCTGATATCTTTGATCATCTGATTGCCATCGTTCCGCAATTCGATCTGAAAGTATACCAGCTGGATTGTACTAAACCGAATTAATATGCACGCACTGCAGGATTGGATTTTCGGCTATCTCCGGAAATGGGGATTTCTTGCAGACAATGCCAGCGAACTGCGCAACCTGTTTATGCTGGTGTTTATTATCGTCTGTGTGATTGTTGTTGATTATCTCTGCCGTGTCATCTTCATCGGTATCTTTAAGCGGATTGCCATTAAAACCAAAACACAATGGGATGATCTCGTGATTGAACGCGGGATCATCCATAAAATGATGCATATCTTTCCGGCAATTCTGCTTTATATTTTATTGCCGCTTGCATTCCCTCCCGAAGAAACGCCCAAACTGCTGAATATTCTTCAGATTCTGACCAAGATCTATATCATTGCCGTCTGTCTGCGATTTTCTAATGCCATGTTGCGACTTGTCAACGAGTTTTACAGCCGCCGCGAATCCTCCAAAGAACGCCCGATTAAAGGATTTATCCAGCTGTTGCAGATTCTGGTATTCTTTATCGGATTTATCATCATCATCAGCGTGCTGATCAAGAAATCGCCGGCTACACTTTTTGCCGGACTCGGCGCTTCGGCTGCCATTTTGATGTTGGTATTTAAAGATACGATACTTGGATTTGTGGCCGGTATTCAGCTTTCGTATAATAATATGTTGCGACCCGGCGACTGGATTACAATGCCGAAATACGGTGCCGACGGAACTGTGCTTGAACTCACACTCAACGCCATCAAAATACAGAATTTTGACAATACCATTGTTACCGTGCCGCCTTATGCGCTGGTTACCGATTCGTTTCAGAACTGGCGCGGCATGACCGATTCGGACGGTCGCCGCATCAAACGCTTCATCAATATTGATCTGAACAGCATCACTTTTTGCACGCCGGAGATGCTCGATGAATTCCGAAAAATAGCATTGATCACCGATTACATCAATCTAAAAGAGGCCGAACTGAAATCGTTTAACCAAAAAAACGGTGTCGATTTATCAATTACTGCCAACGGCCGGCGCGAAACCAATATCGGTGTTTTCCGCAATTACCTGATTAATTATCTGCGTAATCTGGCCGCTGTAAATACAGACATGACGCTGATGGTGCGCCAGTTACAACCTACCGAATTTGGCCTGCCGCTCGAACTTTACTTCTTTTCGCGCAACAAAGACTGGGTGATTTACGAAGGTATCCAGGCCGATGTATTCGATCATGTGCTGGCCGTTGTGCCCGAGTTCGGATTGCGTATGTATCAGCAGGTTTCGGGAAGCGATATCCGTTTTCTGGCCACGCAGGAGAAGCAGGTAATCGTTAAAACTGAAAATAAATAAACGGCTGCACGCCGGCACTCTTAAACTGCACCACCACAAAAAGAATAAGCGCGAGCACCAATACCTGCACCACAAGCGGCGATTCGGTGAGCCAGCCGCGTACACGCAACGCATGGCGATCGGCCGTAAAATGCATCGCATAGCCAATCAGCATCAACGCAAAAACACCTTTATATCCCGACACAAACTGCCAGGCTATTTCGGGATGAAACCGCGTGCCGATCTGATGCAGCATCTGCCCGACCGTTTCGAGCGAATCGGCACGGAAAAAGATCCAGCCGAAACAGACGATATGAAACGTGATCAGTATGCCGCAAAAACGTGCCAGCCACGACATTTCGGCACCTACGGCTTTTAGACTGCCGAAGCGACCGAGCAGCAATTTATGGCCGGCCAGCGCCACGCCGTGAATTGCGCCCCAGATAATAAAACTCATCGAGGCACCGTGCCACAAGCCGCCCAACAGCATGGTAATGAGCAGATTTACATAGGTTCTTATTTTACCTTTCCGGTTGCCGCCCAGCGAGATATAGAGATAATCTTTGAGCCACGAAGAGAGTGAGATATGCCAGCGGCGCCAGAATTCGGTGATGGTGGCCGACTGATAAGGCGAATCGAAATTCACATTAAAACGGAAACCCAACAGCAACGCAATGCCGATTGCCATGTCCGAATAGCCGGAGAAATCGCAATAAATCTGCAGCGCATAACCATAAATACCCAACAGATTTTCGAATCCGGTGTAAGCCATCGGCGTATCGAAAATACGATCTACAAAGTTCAGACTGATGTAATCGGAGATCACATTTTTCTTGAACAGACCGCACACAATCAGAAACAAGCCTTCGCCCAGTTCGGCTCGCGAAAGTGCCGGGCGCCGGTAAATCTGCGGAATAAAATCGCGGGCACGCACAATCGGACCGGCCACAAGCTGCGGGAAGAAAGAGACATAAAACAGGTAATCGATCCAGCGCCGGAGCGGTTCAATCCGTCCGCGGTACACATCGAGTATATAA
The DNA here is from genome assembly GCA_947074335.1 of uncultured Parabacteroides sp. Classification (GTDB taxonomy): domain Bacteria; phylum Bacteroidota; class Bacteroidia; order Bacteroidales; family Tannerellaceae; genus Parabacteroides. The sequence continues at coordinate 717 of CAMTPG010000268.1, read as the reverse complement.
CTGATTGTCTGGAAGGTAAAGAACGATATCCCAATAGGCAGAAAGATATCGAAGGGCTGATAATTCAACATCTCTGATGTGCCTGCAGCGCCCTGAAATCCCAGTTTATGCCAGCCGGCAAGCAACAGCTCATATACAAAATTGAAATATTTATAATAGCCCAGAATACCGAGATCGATGCACAAACTAAGCACCACCAGCCATTTACGCCGCCGCTGCGTTTTTACGCGGGGCAGATAATAACCGATGATAAAATCGGTCGTGGTAATAAACAGCAGCAACAACACATACATCCCGCTGCTTTTGTAATAGAAATAGAGCGAAAAGCAGGCCACATAAATCAGTCGCGCCAACAAGTTATTGCGCAGCGCCATGTAAATCATCAGAAAGCCGATGAAGAGAAAAAAGAACAGTCCGCTGCTAAACAGAATCGGGATGTTGTGATGATAGGTCAGCACATCGCCCAGCTTCGAAAAGTCGAGATCAGTAAACATCGCGTTGTGTGTTGTATTGATTATACGACTGCATCAGCGCACGATAAAAAAGCGTGCCCTGCTCCCGATAGCCGTTCTGATTGAAATGAATGCGGTCGCGCCCCATCAATCCCTGCTGATGCCATGTGGCGCATGAGCCTTTGCCGCCGCCGGTTGCAAACAAATCCCAGCAGGGAAGCTGCAATTCATCGGCCACGGCAGTAATTACCTGCGCGGCTGTCTG
>CAMTPG010000267.1 GCA_947074335.1 uncultured Parabacteroides sp. | reverse complement strand
GGTAGGTTAGTAGTTGCATGTTCGTGTATGAACCAGAAGACGGAAGACGAGGGTGCAGAGTGTGATGGTGGTTCAGACGTGTGCTCTACAGATCTGCAATTTATAATATCACAAGAAACGCTATACAATAAATCTAACACAACAACGCACACTTTGCGTTGCGCTTGCCGGCTCATTTATGCTGGCAGCCATGCCCGGAGCTATGCAGGCTTCGGTAACGGAAACAAATCACGTGATTATGCAAAACAATATGCAGATCACAGGTATTCAACAAATTAATCCCACCACCATTGAAGTATTATTTACGGAAAACCGACGGATGACCTTCGATTTTTACGGAGATAATATATTTCGTCTTTTTCAGGATAATCAGGGAGGAATTATGCGTGATCCGGAAGCTAAACCGGAAGCACAGATTTTAACGGACCGTCCGCGACAACCGCTTTCCGAATCTCTGCAAATTGACGACAATCGGGAGCGGATACATATCCGTTCGGCAGCAGTTTTGCTGGAACTGAATAAAACCGACGGTTTAATGACGGCACGAAACCCGAAAACCGGCGCAATTATTTTCGAAGAACTGGAGCCGGTTCAGTATAAGAAAAATAAAACATTGCTTACACTGAAAGAAAATGAGGGTGAATATTTTTATGGCGGTGGCGTTCAAAATGGTCGTTTCTCGCATAAAGGGAAAGCCATAGCCATCGAAAATCAGAATAGCTGGACTGATGGCGGCGTGGCCTCTCCCACACCTTATTACTGGTCTACAAACGGTTACGGTTTTATGTGGTATACCTTTAATAAAGGGAAATATGATTTTGGCGGAGCCGAAAAAGGAAAAGTTATACTTACGCACGATACCGACTATCTGGATGTTTTTTATATGATCAGCGACGGTGCCGTACCTCTATTAAACGATTTTTACCAGCTTACCGGCAATCCGGTTTTGCTGCCCAAATTTGGATTCTATCAGGGACATCTCAATGCATATAACCGCGATTACTGGGCGGAGGATGAAAAAGGCATACTTTTCGAAGATGGCAAACGCTACAAAGAGAGTCAGAAAGAGAATGGCGGCATAAAAGAGTCGCTGAACGGCGAATCGGATAACTATCAATTCTCGGCGCGTGCCGTTATCGATCGCTATAAAAAACAGGATATGCCACTGGGCTGGCTGTTGCCGAATGATGGTTATGGTGCCGGTTACGGACAAACCGAAACGCTCGACGGCAATATTGAGAATCTGAAGAAACTAACCGATTATGCACATCAGCAGGGTGTTGAAATCGGACTCTGGACACAATCGGATCTGCATCCGAAACCGGAAATCAGTGCATTATTACAGCGTGATATTGTAAAAGAGGTACGCGATGCCGGCGTGCGAGTATTAAAAACGGATGTGGCCTGGGTTGGCGCCGGCTATTCGTTCGGATTAAACGGCGTAGCCGATGTGGCACAAATCATGCCCTACTACGGAAATAATAGTCGCCCTTTCATTATTTCGCTCGACGGCTGGGCCGGCACGCAGCGCTATGCAGGCATCTGGTCGGGCGATCAGACCGGCGGTGTGTGGGAATACATTCGTTTTCATATTCCTACATACATCGGATCGGGCTTATCGGGTCAACCCAATATTTCGTCGGATATGGATGGTATTTTCGGCGGTCAGAATCCGTTTGTCAATGCACGCGATTTTGCCTGGAAAACTTTCACGCCCATGGAGCTGAATATGGACGGCTGGGGACGAAATGAGAAATATCCGCATGCATTGGGTGAGCCGGCCACATCAATCAACCGCTGGTATTTGAAGATGAAATCGGAACTGATGCCCTACACCTACAGTCTGGCCAAAGAATCGGTAAACGGTTTGCCTATGGTTCGGGCCTTGTTTCTGGAATATCCCAATGCCTATACATTCGGAAAATCTACTCAATATCAGTTTTTATACGGACCCTGGTTTCTGGTGGCACCGGTTTATCAGGAAACGGCAATGCAGGAAAATGGCGATGATATTCGCAATGGCATTTATCTGCCCGAAGGCGAATGGATCGATTATTTTACCGGCGATACCTACAGCGGCAATTGCATCCTGAATAATTTTGATGCCCCGCTCTGGAAATTACCTTTGTTTGTTAAAAACGGAGCGATTATTCCGGTAACGCATCCGCATAATAATCCGAACGAAATTGATCTTTCACTGCGAAGTTACGAATTGTATCCCGACGGCGAGACCGCTTTTTTGGAATACGATGATGATGGCAAGACAGAAGCGTACCGCGCGGGCGAAGGTGTTTATACCTTCATTGAATCGAGAGTAGATCCGAAAGGAAAAGCAATCATTACACTTCATCCGGCAGATGGTAACTTCGACGGGTTTATACGCGAGAAGAAAACACGGTTTACCGTAAATACAACCGAACGTCCGCGCCGACTGTCAGCACGCATCGGATCAAAAAAGCTGAAACTAAACGAAGCGTCCACACTCAAGGAGTTTGAAAACGGTACGAATGTCTGGTTCTATGATGCGGCTCCCAACCTGAACCGGTTTGCTACTGCGGGCAGTGATTTTGAAAAAACAGAAGTGATAAAGAATCCGCAAATCCGGGTTATGCTCGAACCGGCTGATATAACTATGGCCGAAACTGTTCTCGAGATCGAAGGATTTCGTTTTGACAAGCCGGTAAATAACCGGATTCAACGGGGTGCATTAACTGCACCGGTCATGCATTTGACGGAAGAAAACCGCGAAGCATATCTCGTAACACCGGAATGGGATGTGATTGAAAATGCCGATTTCTATGAAATTGAATTCAATAATATGTTATATACCACCATTCAAAATACACATCTCACATTTGATGAACTTGAACCGGAAACAGATTATACATTCAAAATCCGGGCAGTAAATCGTGACGGTGTTTCAGACTGGTCGGTTATGCAGACACAAACTCAGGCCAATCCGCTTCAGTTTGCCATTAAATCTGTTACGGCCAAATCCTCGGCTGCCCCGCAATGGGGTTTTGGCGTGGATCGTTTGTTTGATTTTGCCGAGTCGGGCGACGGCTGGCACACGAAATATGGTACTGAAGCTGTTCCGTTTGATGTTATTATTGATCTGAATTCGGTAAATCAGCTGGATAAATTTGAATATCTGCCGCGCGAAGACGGCGGCAACGGAACATGGCTGAAAGGCTCTGTTGCTTATAGCCAGAATAAAGAAGACTGGACGCCGGCCGGTTCATTTGAATGGGAACGCAACGGCGAACATAAAACATTCTGCTTCGAAGAACATCCTGCGGTTCGTTATATTAAACTTGAAATATCCGAAGCTGTGGGTAAATATGGTTCGGGACGTGAATTGTATGTATTTAAAGTGCCGGGAACCGAAAGTTATCTGCCGGGAGATATCAACAATGATGGTGTAATCGATGCCAACGATTTAACTTCGTACATGAATTATACAGGCTTGCGCGAAGGAGATGCTGATTTTGGTTATATCAGTTCAGGCGATATTAACGGTAACGGCCTGATTGATGCGTATGATATTTCGACAGTTGCTACCCGGTTGAATGGCGGCATTGAAGATTTTGGCCCCGACAGCCTGCTTATCGGCGGAATGATTACAGCTCATTTGCCCAAACAGCAATATAAAGCCGGCGAAGTTGTTGAGCTTGAAATAAAAGGACATGATCTCGCTGCGGTCAATGCTTTTAGTTTTGCACTTCCTTACGATCAGCAGGATTTCGAATATGCAGGCATTGAACCGGTTCATTTGAAGCAGATGGAAAATCTGACTTACGACCGCCTGCATACAAACGGCCGGAAATCGCTTTATCCTACTTTTGTTAATCTGGGCGATCAGGAGACACTCGATGGCAACGAATTGTTGTTCATTATCCGTCTGAAAGCA
>CAMTPG010000266.1 GCA_947074335.1 uncultured Parabacteroides sp. | reverse complement strand
GAAGAGCATTTGCTTTAAGTGGTTTTAACCAATCTTCTCTTTTTCCTGTTATAAACGAAAGCGTTTCATTCGGTAAAATGGATGAGAACATATATCTTTGTATTTAAAACTTTAGATAATGGATAACGAATTTCTCCCCATGGAAGAGGCGATTGTCGCAATGCTTAAAACCGTATATGATCCCGAAATACCGGTTAATGTATATGATTTGGGATTGATTTATCTCATCGAAGTCGATGATGAAAAGAATGTGCTGATCGAAATGACACTGACGGCTCCGAATTGTCCGGCAGCCGATTTTATCGTAGAAGATGTGCGCATGAAAGTAGAATCGGTAGATGGCGTAAACAATGTTGAAATCAATCTGGTATTTGAACCCGAATGGAATAAGGATCTGATGTCGGAAGAGGCGAAACTCGAACTGGGATTTCTTTAATATAAACAGCGAAATACAGCACATTGATGTCGGAACAACCTGTACGGAATAAAATCTATTTCGCCTCGGATGCGCATCTGGGCGCCCGGTTTCATAAAGATCCGCTTGCGGTAGAGAAGCGCCTTGTTCGCTGGATGGATCAGATCAAAGCGGATGCCAAAGCGATCTATTTTCTGGGCGATATGTTCGATTATTGGTACGAGTATAAATATGTGGTGCCTAAAGGGTATGTCCGTTTTCTGGGCAAAATGGCCGAACTGGCTGATGCCGGTGTAGAGATTCATATTTTCATCGGTAATCACGATATCTGGATGTTCGATTATCTGCCGAGCGAAGTGGGAGCCATCATTCACCGCGATGTCTGGGTAGGTGATCTGCTGGGTAAACGCTTTTTTCTCGGACACGGCGATGAGGTGGATTTCAGAAGCAAAAGTTTCCGGTTTATGCGTCTCTTTTTTCGCAATAAATTGTGCCAGCGTTTGTATGCGGGTATTCATCCGCGCTGGACTTTCGGTTTTGCTCTGGGCTGGTCGCACAGCAGTCGCAAAAGCGGACTCGAAAAGGATGATCATCAATATCGCGGCGAAGCCGGCGAATATCTGATTGAATTTGCCAAGAATTATCTCAAAGAAGATCCTTCAGTCAACTATTTTATCTTCGGACACCGGCATATCATGCTTGATCTGATGCTTTCGCGCACTTCGCGCATTCTGATTGCCGGCGACTGGATGCAATATTTCTCTTACATCGTCTGGGATGGCGATAATCTTTGGATGGAGCAGTTTGAGGTGGAGGAGTAAAACAGCCTTAGTCAAAGCAACTGCACGAATACGGAGTTGATGCCGGATCCGGCTGATGCGTAAAACTGTACTTTGCCACAACAAAAACAACAATACCTCATCCGCTTTTAGCTAATGAAATAAATTTCAATGCAAACATAAAAATCCCCGATTTGGATATTTAGATCCTAATCGGGGATTTTCTATTTCTGCGAATCATCCGGGGAAATGATAACCCTTATCCGGATGACTGATCTGTAAATAGCAATTATTTAATAATCTTTTCCAGGTCGGCCAAATTCTTTGCCACATCTTCATCAGTCAGTGCATAGTTTGTCAGATCGCCTGCATTGTATTGATCGTATGCAGCCATATCTATCAGACCGTGACCCGAAAGATTGAACAGAATCGTTCTGGGTTTGCCTTCCTCTTTTGCCTGTTTAGCTTCGCGAATGGCAGCTGCAATGGCGTGTGCCGATTCGGGTGCCGGAATAATGCCTTCGGTCTGTGCAAAGAGAGTCGCTGCTTCGAATGTTTCGAGTTGTGGAATATCAACGGCATCCATATAATCATCTTTCTTCAGCTGACTTACAATCGAGCCTGCGCCGTGATAACGCAAACCGCCGGCATGAATATTGGCAGGAGCAAAGTTATGTCCTAAAGTGTACATCGGAAGCAGCGGCGTGTAACCGGCCTCATCGCCAAAATCGTACTGGAACTGTCCGCGGGTCAGCTTCGGACATGAAGCCGGCTCGGCAGCCACGATACGAATATCTTTGCCTTCGTTCAGTTTATGACGCAGGAAGGGGAATGAGATACCCGAGAAATTTGAACCGCCACCGAAACAGCCGATTACCACATCCGGATATTCGCCAGCCATTTCCATTTGCTTTTCAGCTTCCAGACCAATCACGGTCTGATGTAACATCACATGATTCAAAACGCTGCCCAGTACATATTTACAGTTCGGTGTCTGCATTGCCAGCTCAACCGCTTCTGATATGGCTGTACCCAGACTGCCCTGATAATTAGGATGTTTTGTGATGATATCGCGTCCGGCACGTGTACTCATACTGGGCGAAGCAATCACTTCGGCTCCAAAAGTCTGCATGATCGAACGGCGATAAGGTTTCTGATTATAGCTAACCTTCACCATATAAACTGCCAGATCCAGTCCGAAATGTTTCGCAGCCAAAGCCATCGAAGCTCCCCACTGTCCGGCACCGGTTTCAGTGGTGATATTGGTAACACCCTCTTTCTTACAGTAGTAAGCCTGCGGGATAGATGAGTTTAATTTATGTGAACCTACCGGACTTACACTTTCATTCTTAAAATAAATGTGTGCCGGCGTATCCAGTGCCTTTTCCAATCCTCTGGCACGAACCAGCGGTGTGGGGCGCCAGATTTTATACATCTCACGCACCTCTTCGGGGATTTCAATCCAGGCATCAGTCTGGTTAACTTCCTGATGAACCAGTTCTTTAGCAAACAAAGGATACAGATCCTCCGGGTTTAACGGCTCTTTGGTCTTAGGATTCAACGGAGGCATTGGCTTGTTTTTCATATCGGCCACGATGTTATACCATGCTGTGGGTATATCTTTTTCCTCCAGTAAAAATTTCTTACTTTCCATGATTTCTTATGTAGTTATTTGACTTATGCTGTTTTCAGGGTATATTTTAAAAGCAAAGAAACGAATAATATTCCATTCAACAAATTTAATAAATATAAATATATATATTTGCGAACTAATACCGTTAAATCAATTACAAACTGTCTTATATGATTAGAACCATCTGTCTTTTTGTTTGTTTTTTCTGCTCTTTTACGATTTTTGCTCAACGCAAAGGCTTCAATTATAAGTTTTATGGCTTTGTTCGTGGCGATTTGTATTATAACTCGCGTGCCAACATGGCGCCGGTCGACGGCACCTTTTATTTATACCCTTTAGATATCAGTCCTGACGAGAACGGAAAAGATATGAATGCAACCGCCAACGGAAGCTTTTATACCTTTACCACGCGTCTCGGTCTCGATGTGTACGGTCCGAAAATCGGCAAAGCACAATCATCGGCTAAGGTAGAAGTAGATTTTGGCGGCTTTTCATCCTATAATACACTGTTGCGTATCCGGCAGGCTTATGTGGCGCTCGACTGGGGACGAAGCAGTGTGCTGATCGGTCAATCCTGGCATCCGCTCTTCGGATCGGTTTTTCCGGATATGCTGAATCTGTCGACAGGCGCTCCTTTTCAGCCCTTTAACCGCAGTCCGCAGCTGCGTTATCAGTATAAAAAGCAGGCGCTGAAAGTTACGGCCTCAGCCCTGTGGCAATTACAATATACATCGAGCGGGCCGAATGGAATGAGTCAGGAATACATGAAAAACAGCTGCCTGCCCGAGCTTTATGCCGGTGTGGACTGGACAACAGATAATGGCTTGCTGCTGGGTGTTGATTTTGATCTGCTCTCGCTCAAACCCCGCACAAAATCAGTGATCGACGGAAAATCGTTTAAGGTAAACGAGCGGATGACCACCTTTTCGTACGGCGCCCATTTTAAATGGACGCGTCCTAAATTCGTACTGGCTGCCAAAAGTATTATGGCCTCTTGTCTGGATCATACCGCTCTGCTGGGCGGTTATGGCATCAGTGAGATCAATCCCGAAACCGGCGAACAGAAATACACGCCTTTCCGCCATTCAACCAC
>CAMTPG010000265.1 GCA_947074335.1 uncultured Parabacteroides sp. | reverse complement strand
GAAATTATGCCCGTTTGCCAGAAAGTAATCAACGAAGCTCTCTTAAAGGCCTATGGTACGACAAAATCCATCGAATGGAAAGAACTTTTAGCCGGAGATAAGGCACATCAGGCAACCGGCGAATGGCTTCCGCAGGCCACGCTCGACGGATTTAAAGAATATCTGGTAGGAATAAAAGGCCCGTTAACCACGCCGATCGGCGGCGGCTTCCGTTCGCTGAATGTTGCTTTGCGGCATACACTCGATTTATATGTCTGCATGCGTCCGATTCGTTATTTCCCCGGCGTTGTTTCACCCGTTAAAGATCCCGCAAAGGTCAACATGTGTGTATTTCGCGAAAACACCGAAGATATTTATTGCGGCATCGAATGGCCTGAAGGATCGCCCGAAGCCAAGAAATTCGAAGATTTCCTGATCAATGAAATGAAAGTAACCCAGATCCGATTCCCCAAAACATCGGCTTTCGGCGTTAAACCTGTATCCATCGAAGGAACAGATCGTCTGGTTCGTGCAGCTATCCGCTATGCCATCGAAAATAAACAACCCAATGTAACCTTTGTACATAAAGGTAACATCATGAAGTATACCGAAGGCGGATTTAAACTGTGGGGATATGCATTGGCCGAAAAAGAATTCCCGAACGAAACCTTCACCATGCTGCAATACGATGCCATCAAAAAAGAGAAAGGCGAAGAGGCTGCCAATGCCGCACTGAAAGCAGCACAGGATGCAAAGAAAATCATCATTAAAGATGTGCTGACTGATGCATTCCTGCAGGATACATTGTTAATACCCGAACAATTCTCGGTAATTGCCACCATGAATCTGAATGGCGATTACATGTCGGATATGCTTGCAGCCATGGTTGGCGGTATCGGTATGGCGCCGGGAGCCAATATCAATAAAGAAACCGGTTGTGCCATTTTCGAAGCCACACACGGCACGGCGCCCGATATTGCCGGCAAAGATATTGTAAATCCCTGCTCACTCATTCTGTCGTCGGTGCTGATGTTGAACTATCTGGGCTGGAAAGAGGCCGGGAAACTCATCGAAGGCGCCATCGAGAAATCGTTTGCCAATAAAACAGCCACACACGATCTGGCGCGGTTTATGCCGGATGGCAAATCACTGGGCACAAAAGAATTCGGCGATAATTTAATTGCCATTTTAAAAAACAGCTGATGCGGATACAATCCGCACCGGCTGCAACAATTATATAATACAGCTTCAGGATGGATATAAAAAACGCTTCTGCAGGAACTGCAAATAAAAGTGATATTTTGATTGAAATCTCGCCGGCAACAAAACCGGGTATTAATCTTACCCTGGTTAGTTCGGTAGCCAGCCTGTTTGGAGATCAGATAAAAAAGATTATTCTTGAAACACTGAAAGAATTGAATATAACCGATGCAAAGATACAGGCCACTGATCAGGGTGCTTTGGATTTTACCATTAAGGCACGCGTAACAGCCGCTGTATGCAGAGCAACGGGAAAAGATTTCTGGGAATAAAACCGAATAAATCATGTAAGATGGAACGACTTAGAAGAACAATGATGTTCATTCCCGGCAACAATCCGCATATGCTTCAGGATGCTCAGATTTACGGATCAGACGCCATCATGATGGATCTGGAAGATTCGGTAAGTCTGTCTGAAAAAGATGCGGCACGACTTTTAGTTTATAATGCTTTAAAAACTGTAGATTATGGCGATACGGAAATGGTAGTACGTATCAATGCACTGAGCAGTGCATACGGACGTAAAGATGTGAAAGCCGTAATCAGTGCAGGATGCAAAGTAATACGCATGCCGAAAACAGAAAATGCAGCCGAGATCATTGAACTGGATCAGGAAATAGAAAAAGTGGAAAAAGAGCTGGGATGCGAACCCGGACAGACAAAAATACTGGCAGCCATCGAAAGTGCCGAAGGTGTGCTCAATGCTTATGCCATTGCAAAAGCATCGCCGCGAATGACCGGTATAGCACTGGGTGCCGAAGATTATTGTACCAATCTGAAAACAACCCGTTCTAAAGAGGGTACCGAATTATTATTTGCCCGTCAGACTATCGTGGTTGCAGCCCGCGCTGCCGGCATTGATGCATTAGATACTGTTTATTCGGACCTCACCGATCTGGATACATTTCGTAAAGAGGTGCAATTAATTAAGCAATTGGGGTTCGACGGAAAATCAGTTATACATCCGATGCAAATACCTATCGTAAACCGGATATTTGCTCCTACCATGGAAGAAATCAATAAAGCCCGCGACATTCTGAAAGGAATAAAACAGGCCGAAGATGCCGGCAGCGGCGTATTGGCCGTAAACGGAAAAATGGTAGACCGCCCGGTTGTACTCCGCGCTCAACGATGCATTGATTTAGCCATTGCATCAGGTCTAATCTCAAAAGATGAAGTGTATGAGTAAGATTGAAGACAGAAAAAATCTGGTGGAATCCTTTTCGAAAGAGAACGGATTTCCCATTTATCCGGCGAATGGCAATCCGGCTGTTCGTTGTAAAATAGGCACACCACGAAAAGAGCTGCAAAAAACCAGTCCGAAACTGGTACAACTCGAAGAGGCCATTCGCTTATCCGGATTAAAAAACGGAATGACGATTTCTTTTCATGATCATTTCCGCAGAGGCGATAAAGTGGTCAATCTTGTTTTGGATAAACTGGGTGAAATGGGATTCAAAGATCTGCATCTGGCGGCATCCAGTCTGAATACGGTACACGAACCGGTAATTGAACACATCAAAAGCGGATTAATAACCCGCATCACCACTTCCGGATTACGCGGAGAACTGGCCGATGCTATTTCGCACGGTATTCTGGAAAAACCGGTTGTTTTTCGTTCGCACGGTGGCCGGGCGGCTTCCATTGTACAGGATATAATCCATATTGATGTGGCGTTTCTGTCGTCGCCTTCCAGCGACCCGCTGGGTAATGCCTGCGGATATCGTCCTGATCTTAAAAGCATCTGCGGTTCACTGGGTTATGCAAAAGTGGATGCACATTATGCCGATAAAGTAGTGATACTGACCGACGGACTGGTTCCTTATCCCAACACACCATTTTCGATTCCGGAAGATGATGTAGATTATGTGGTTGAAGTAGATTCGATCGGCGATACCACCATGATTTCGTCGGGAGCAATCCGCGAAACACAGAATCCGCGCGATTTATTGCTGGCACAAATTGCAGCCAATGTATTGATCAACAGCGGCTATCTGGAAGACGGATTTTCAATTCAGACCGGAACCGGCGGTGCTTCGCTGGCTGTGGTGGAACTGATCCGGCAGAATATGATCGAAAAAGGCATCAAAGCCAGTTTTGCTCTGGGCGGTATTACCGGGCATATGGTAAAACTACACGAAGAAGGATTGATTGAACGCCTCATCGATGTGCAATCATTTGATCTGGTAGCTGCCGAATCACTGAACAAAAATAAATTTCATCAGGAAATCTCCGCCAACGAATATGCCTCGGCATTTCAGACAGGTTCAGCCGTTCACTGGGTAGATCTGGTCATACTTTCGGCTCTCGAAGTAGATGTAAATTTCAATGTCAATGTACTGGTGGGAAGCGATGGCATTATTCGCGGAGCCGTGGGCGGTCATCCCGATACAGCTTCCGATTCGGCCATGTCGATTGTGATCTGTCCGCTGGTTCGCGGCCGTTTTCCCTGTGTTCGCGACGAAGTAACCACATTAGTCACACCCGGTAAAGCCATCGATGTAATCATCACCGAGTATGGTGTTGCCGTGAATCCGAATCGTCCCGATATTGCCGAGCGGTTAAAACCGGTTCGTACAATAAAACTGGTAGACATACATGATTTGCAAAAGAAAGCACTTGCCATTGTGGGCGAACCCGAACCTATTCCGTGGGGCGATAAAATTGTCGGCGTGGTAATGAATCGCGACGGATCGGTTTTGGAT
>CAMTPG010000264.1 GCA_947074335.1 uncultured Parabacteroides sp. | reverse complement strand
CGGGATGAAGCCAAATTCCAGCGACGCTCGCAGCCCTCTTCATGACTACTGCTGGTTTTCAGGATATTGGGATACATTGGCCACGGCGTAGCCGGATTTTGATCTTTGGGTGGTTGTGGCATAATTTCGATCTGTGTAACACTTGTTGCACCATGACGGTTTGCCGTACCCACGCAGTCGCTGCCTGTATCGCCACCTCCGATAACCAGTACCTTTTTACCTTTACAGTTAATTACATTTTTAGACGGAATTGTACTGCCTTCGAGTAAGCGATTCTGTTGTCCCAATAATTCGAGTGCCAAGTGTACGCCTTTCAGTGTACGACCTTCAATTGCCAGATCGCGTGCCACTTCGGCTCCAATGGCAATACATACGGCATCAAACTTAGAAGCCAGTTCTTTGGCTGAAATTTCACTGCCCACTAAAGTGTTCATCTGAAATTTCACTCCCTCTTCTTCCATCAGGCTAATGCGACGATCGATGATATTTTTTCCCAGTTTAAAATTCGGAATGCCATAACGCAGCAAACCACCCGGTCGTTCATCTTTTTCGAAAACAGTTACTTCGTAACCTTTGCGGTTCAACTGATTGGCCGCGGCAAGTCCGGCCGGACCACTACCAATTACCGCCACTTTCTTTCCGTTACGTTCCGGTTTAAAGGCCTGAATGAAGCCCTCTTTGAAGGCCATCTCAACGATAGCTGCTTCGTTTTCGCGGATTGTAACAGGCTCACCCATACTCAGATTGAGTACACAGCTTTTTTCGCAGAGTGCCGGACAAACGCGTCCGGTAAATTCCGGAAAATCGCAGGTTTGTTCCAATACATGATAAGCCTCTTTCCATTTTCCTTTATATAATAGTTCCTGCCATTCGGGCTGCTTATTGCCGATCGGGCATGCCCAGTGACAAAACGGAACACCGCAGTCCATACAGCGTGAAGCCTGCGTACGGCGATCGCGGATATTTAATGTCTGTTCAACTTCGCTGAAGTCTTGAATGCGTTCGTGAATCGGACGATAACCTGCCGATTGTCTGTGTATGGTGAGGAATGCTTTTGGATTTCCCATTGTTGTAATACTTACTTAATTCGTGAAACTTTTCTGTTTAATAATCGCGCTGCATTTCTGCAATTTTCTGTTGCAGTTTTTTCATTTGCTCTTCCTGCAATACTTTTTTGTATTCGATCGGAACAATCTGAATGAATTCGTCCACATATTTATCCCAGTGATCCAGCATTTTTCCGGCCAGATGACTTCCGGTATAATGATAATGTTTGCGAATTAATTCGTGCAACTCTTTGCGGGTTGTGCTGTCTTCTATCAACGACAGTTCAACCATTTCCATATTACAGTAATAATCGAAATCTCCCTCTTTATTCCAGACATACGCCACGCCGCCACTCATACCGGCTGCAAAGTTTCTGCCCGTGCGACCCAGAACAACCACGCGTCCGCCGGTCATATATTCACAACAGTGATCACCTACACCTTCCACAACTGTGATGGCACCTGAGTTTCGTACACAAAAACGTTCGCCTACGCGACCATTAATATACACTTCACCGCTTGTAGCACCATATAATAAGGTATTTCCGGCAATTGTATTATCCTCGGCTATGAAGGTTGAACGAACCGGAGGCATCACACTGATGCGGCCGCCGCTTAGCCCTTTACCCAGATAATCGTTAGCCTCACCTTCCAGACGGAAGTTTACGCCATGTGCCAGAAAAGCACCAAAGCTCTGACCCGCCGAACCTTTGAATTTTATATTTAATGTATGCGGCGGCAGACCGGCATTGCCGTAACGTTTGGCAATTTCGCCCGAAAGCATGGCTCCCACCGAACGATCCGTATTGGCAATGGCATAATCCAGCGAAATTTCATGCTGATGCTCAATGGCAGGCATGGCATGCTGAATGATATCGCGATCTTTCACCATCTCAATATTATGCACCTGTTTTGTGGTGTGATGAATGGCATTGATCTTACCCTGTGCCGGGAAATGCAACAGTTGTTTGAAATCGATCAGTTCATGTTTAATATTTCCGTCGGACGGTTTGCGTTCGATCAGATCCACACGACCGATGATATCATCCAGTTTGCTGTATCCCAGTTCGGCCAGATATTCGCGCACCTCTTCAGCCAGATAGTTGAAGAAATTCACCAGATATTGATAACGTCCGCGGAAGCGCTGACGCAGTTCTTCATTTTGAGTGGCAACACCAACCGGACACGTATTCATATGGCATTTACGCATCATCACACAACCCAGTACAATCAGGGCAGAAGTGGCAAAACCATATTCTTCGGCTCCCAGCATCGCCATCAATACGATGTCGCGACCTGTTTTCAGCTGACCGTCGGTCTGCAATCGCACCTGACCGCGCAGATTGTTCATCACCAGCGTTTGCTGAGTTTCCGACAATCCGATTTCGGGCGGCATACCCGCATAACGAATTGAGCTGACAGGCGATGCACCTGTTCCGCCTTCGGCACCCGAAATGATGATGCGATCGGCTTTGGCTTTCGCCACACCGGCTGCAATAGTTCCCACGCCGCTTTCCGATACCAGTTTCACGCTGACTTCTGCACGCGGATTTACATTTTTCAGGTCGAAGATTAACTGAGATAAATCTTCAATCGAATAAATATCATGATGCGGAGGAGGCGAAATCAGCGAGATACCCGGAATCGAGTGACGGGTTTTCGCGATGATATCGTTTACTTTAAAGCCCGGCAGCTGTCCGCCTTCGCCTGGTTTTGCTCCCTGCGCAATTTTAATCTGAATTTCGTCGGCGTTGACCAGATATTCGGTAGTTACACCGAATCGTCCCGATGCCACCTGTTTAATCGCCGAGCGCATGGACAAGCCATCTTCGAGCGGTTGGAAACGCTCCGGATCTTCACCGCCTTCGCCCGTATTGCTGCGACCGTGAATCAGATTCATGGCCATAGCCATTGTTTCGTGTGCCTCTTTGCTGATTGAACCAAAGCTCATTGCACCGGTCACAAAACGTTTCATAATCTCTGAAGCCGGCTCCACTTTTTCGAGCGGAATCGATTTCTTTTTCTTAAAATCAAAGAAGTCGCGCAGGAAGATCGGTGCCTCTTTCTGATTCACCAGCTGCGAATATTCTTTGAATTTCTTATAACTGCCCAGACGGGTAGCCAATTGTAAGGTTGAAATGGTTTCCGGATTCCAGGCATGTTTATCGCCATCTTTACGATAGCTGTAAATGCCTTTATGTTCGAGCATCACTTCATCAACCGGTTTGTCGAAAGCATTGGCATGCATACGGATTGCATCCACGGCAATCTCCTGCAAACGGATACCGCCGATACTGCTGGTAATGCCGCCGAAATAGTTGGCTGCCAGCTCTTCAGACAATCCGATAGCCTCAAACAATTTAGCACCGCGGTAACTACGGATAGTGCTGATACCCATTTTACTCATCACTTTAAACAAGCCTTTGCAAATGGCTTTGATGTAGTTTTTGCGGGCGGTATCGTAGTTGAGCTGAATTTCCTGTTTGTCTACCAGATCCTGAAGGATGGCAAACGACATATACGGATTAATGGCACTGGCACCAAAGCCCAGCAGCAATGCGGCATGCATTACTTCGCGCATTTCGCCGGTTTCCACAATCAAAGCTGTCTGTACACGTTTTTGCACGGCAATCAGATGGTGATGCACTGCACTTACAGCCAGCAAAGAAGGAATGGGCGCATAATTTTTATCTACATTGCGATCGCTCAGGATGATGTAGTTTACCCCGTCGTTCACCGACTGTTCGGCCTGCTTGCACAGGCTGTCGAGCGCCGCTTTCATCCCTTCACTGCCTTTGGATACTTCGAAAAGCAACGGCAGTTTAATCGATTTAAACCCTTTATAGCGGATATTGCACAAAATATCCAGTTGCGAGTTTGTCAGAATGGGATGATTCAGACGCACCATTTTACAGTTATCCTC
>CAMTPG010000263.1 GCA_947074335.1 uncultured Parabacteroides sp. | reverse complement strand
CGAGATTTCTGAATGTGACTGGAGTTCAGACGTGTGCTCTTCCGATCTGAAAGATCCGGAGCCGGTTCATTCAATCAGACATAGATCACTAAATAAAGACGAGTTGTTGGATTTTTTATATAGCAATTCTGAGCTGGATTGGCAATACCATGTGGTTTGGAATAAATTATATAAAAAGAGTCTGATTGAAAACCTGTTGTTCAGACAGACTGCTGCAGAAGATATGGAATTTAATAATCGGATTTTTCAAAGAACAAATAAGGCAATTCTTGTTGATGCCTGTTTATATTATTATATCCAACGAACCGGTTCGTTAATGCATCAACCCGTCAATGAGAATTATATAGATCGGCTTAATTCGTATGATTTATGTCTTGAAGATTTAGATATCTCGGATCAGAAGCATCGGGGTGAGTGTCTGGACCGTTTATTCAAGGTATTTTTGTACACCCGGCATTATACAGCGAATACTGTTTTAAGTAATAAAGCACTTACAAATATCCGAATATTAAAGAAAAAACACATCAAAGAGTTTCTTCAGAACAAATCGATTCGTCTGCATCGTAAAATTATTTTGCTGGGATTTAGTAATCTTCCTTTTTGCTACGCACTCTTTCTGCAATTTATGGCATGGAAATCAAAAGGGTTTCATTAAATTGTTTATATTTTAGGGGGAAAATGCTTAAATCTTACAATAACCGGTATTTTTTAACGTTTATTGTAATGTGCATAGAATCATCATGTTGTATTTTTCAAAAATAGATCACGCATCCCTTCACAGTGCAATTTTTTTTCCTTTACAAAGGGATTTTTGTCCTCTTGTAAAGGGATTGATTTTTCTTCAGCAGCTGTTTTTTGGATTTTTATGTTATATACAATAAGCAATAACAGCGTGAGGCGATTCTTTTTTAATGATTTACTTGCTATTCTGTTATTTTTATATAACTTGCCAGGGGTAATCCATTTATTTATATCCGGTTTAACAGGGTATACCGGTTATTTTTATTTAAACTAAACCGGTTTTTTATTAATTTTGCATGCGCTATAAATTCATATCATGAAACAGAAACTGACTTTATTTTTTTACGGGTTTTTTATACTGCTTGTTGTTCTTTTTATCTATGGCAGTTTTACAGCTCCTTTTAGTGTGGATCACGGTTACTTAGTGGCGCTTGCCAAACTGAGGGTAGAGGGATTGATGCCTTACCGCGATTTTATATTGCCGGAAACGCCGTTGGGTATCGAACTGTTAGCATTGCCTTACCGAATATTGGGTGTTGATGCTTCAGGCAACTGGGCTGTTGGTTTTATCTGTACCATTCATCTGCTGAATTGCGGCCTGTTGGCTAAATTAATGAAGCGTGTTTATCTGGAACCGTATGCGATATGGGGCAGTTTATGTTTTTATCTGCTGGTAATTTTTTCGTCGGATGCTTTGATGGTGAATACCGAGCCTTTTGCAGTTTGCCTGATGCTGATAGCGGTACTGTTTATCTTTAAACGAAATCATCGCAAACTGTTTATCGGTTGGGGTGCCCTCTTTTTTGTATTAGCCGTGGCCTGCAAAATACAGGTGGTGGTGATGTTACCGCTGATGTTAGCTTTGATTTTATGGCATGGTAAAACGAACCGGATTCACTGGGAGAAGGCGCTGCTTTTTTTAGGCGTTGTTCTGGCGGGATGCGGTTTGTGCTATATGGCAATTACGGTGCGTACAGGTATGCCCGGCTGGATCGACAACATGGCCTGGGTGCAGGAGGAGAAGCAGGTTTATTTTTATGGTTTGATGTTAACACAGGTTACTTCCGTTAAAGAGGTGTTGGTCAATCTGGTGATTCTGGCCGGCCGGTGTAGTCTGTATTTCTACATTTTGCTGCCTTTTGTATGGAAGAAACTGCCGATATATGGTAAACGGTTTGCCTGTTTTGGTTTAGTGGCAACCGGAAGTGTGGCAGGGCTGTTCTTTTTGCGTGCGGAATTTGCTTACGGCTTCTTTATGTATCCTTTTATCATCATTGCTTTTGCTTTTATGCTGGATGCTGCCTCGGCGCGCCGCTGGATGTGGATTATTGCGCTGACGGTATTTCTGCTGCCGGGTTATCTGTTTGGTCGCGAACTGATCAAATTAGACTGGGGGCGTAAAAAGGCGGAACAAACAGAAGAGATACGTGTGCTTCGAAGTTATGTTAAGCAGCCTATAGAGGCCGTGATAATTCCCGGCGATTGTAATGAGTATGATCTGGGGCCGCAATTTTATTCGGAGATTCCGCTGCTGCGTCCGGTTAATCTCAGTACATCAAAATTTGGTCGTGAGCGTACAGCCGATGATCTGAATGCGCTGGCTGCCACAATGACCGAAGTGGATTATATTCTGCTTACTGAGAAGGCTATCGATAATTTATTAATGAGCGGGCAGGAGGATGCTTTTTTTGATGCTACTGCCGATAAACGGGCTGTGGGTATTGGTCATTATATGCTTTATATCAAAAAAGAGGAATGAAACCCAAAGTAATTCGTATTGCAACAATTCCGCTTTCGTTGAACCGATTGTTGCGCGGACAGCTCAAAATGCTCACGGAGCAGTATGAGGTGGTAGCAGTGGCTTCGCCGGGTAGCGAATTAGAGGAAGCGGGAGCCCGCGAAGGTGTGCGGTGTGTGCCGCTGTCGATGGAGCGGCGTATGGCGCTTTTGAGCGATCTGAAATCACTGTGGGCTCTGATTCGCCTGTTTCGACGGGAGAAGCCGGATATTGTGCATTCGCTGACTCCCAAAGCGGGGCTGCTGGCGATGCTGGCTGCGCGTATTACGGGTGTGCCGGTGCGTATACATACCTTTACGGGGTTGGTTTTTCCTACAGCTAAAGGACTTACACGCCATATTGTGATGGCTACCGACCGACTTACCTGTGCCTGTGCTACGGTGGTTAATCCGGAAGGGGAAGGGGTGAAGCGGGATTTGGAACGATTTGGGATTACCCGAAAACCGTTGCAGATTTTGGCCTATGGAAATATAAATGGGGTAGATACCAATTATTTCAGTCGCTCGGATGAGGTGATGGCTGAGGCTTCCCGCTATCGGCTTCCCGATGTGTTTACCTGCTGTTTTGTGGGGCGTATGGTGGGAGATAAGGGGATTAATGAGCTGGTAGCAGCGTTTATCCGATTGTATGAGCGTTTGCCTAAATGTCGGTTGTTACTGATCGGCCCGTTCGAAGAGGAGCTGGATCCGGTTTTACCCGAAACACGCCGACAGATTCTTTCGCATCCGGGGATTCAATTTTTCGACTGGCAGGAGGATATTCGTCCTTTCCTGGCCGCTTCGGATCTGTTTGTTTTTCCAAGTTATCGCGAGGGGTTTCCGAATGTTTTATTACAGGCAGGTGCTATGGGGGTGCCGGCTTTGGTTACTGATATTAATGGCAGCAATGAGATAATCAGCAACGGGGTTAATGGGGTGATTATTCCGCCTTGTGATGAGGAGGCGCTCTATCAGCAATTGCTGCTACTCACTGAAAATCCTGAAAAGGTACAACAGATGGCTGCCGCGGCGCGGGAACAGATTATTACCCGGTTTCAGCAGCAGGTGGTGTGGGATGAGTTACTGAGTTTATATCGAAATAATTTATAATTTAAAATGTACAATAACGAAACATTACAAACTACGAATACAAGAATTGAATGGATTGATGCTTTAAAAGGGTTTATTATTATATTGGTTTGCTTAACGCATATCCCTAACCCTCCATCTTTTTTAAATATTTTTTTAAATTGTACTGGTGCATTTAGAATGGTCACATTTTTCTTTTTATCTGGCATACTTTTCAGTACCAGAAAACATATCAATTTTAAATCATATAGTTTAAGCAAGATAAAGACATTATTAATACCCTATATTTTTCTTTCATTTTTCTTTTCTCTTTTAGATCCAAGACTTTATATTTTTTATTTTATTAATAATTTATATTATTTTCATTATAATTT
>CAMTPG010000262.1 GCA_947074335.1 uncultured Parabacteroides sp. | reverse complement strand
GAACCTGGGACCCCCTGCTCCCAAAGCAGGTGCGCTAACCGGACTGCGCTACACCCCGTTTTTGCAATGCGTTTATCGTTGATTGCGGTGCAAAGGTACGGATTATTTTTAAACTTCCAAATTATAAAGCAAAAAAAATAGGTTATTTTTTCGCATTCTGATTTAGTCGCCCTGAGTTTCCCGTATAACTTCCATGATAACAGGCCATTGCTCAGCTAATGTCATCATATCCGGAAATAATAAATTTGCACCGGCATCCAGAAGTACCAAATCTTCGAGCGGTCCTGTATTGACAGCGATTGTAAAAATCCCGGCAGCTACACCGGCAGCAACGCCCATGGGCGCATTTTCTACAACCAGCGCTTCGTATCGATGAGCTTTGGCTTTCTGCAATCCCATCAGGTAAGGTTCAGGATGCGGTTTGCCCTGAGTTACATCATAAGCGGTAACCATTTTTTCGCGCTTAAAGAATCCGGAGAAATTATGCTCAAGTTTATCGATCAGACTCAATTGACCGGATCCGGTAACCACCAGCGAATCGAGGTTATATTGTTTCACACGGGCCAGCACTTCGGCTGCACCTGTCATTGGTTCGCCATCATTGTATTTGCTGAACAGACGGGCTTTCTCCTCGTAAATGGATTTCTTTTCGGCTTCGGTGGCATTACGACCGAATGTAGTCTGATATAATTCATTGATTGTGCTCTCGCCTGTACGACCTTCGTAGAGGTAAAAAAGTTCGGGCGTACAGTTTAAATGGTGCCGACAAGCGGTTTCGTACCATGAGCGGGCATGATATGGCATGGAATTATACAAAATCCCGTCCATATCAAAAAGAACAGCATGAGGATTAAGCGCTCCGACATGCTGTTGTGTACAATAATTTGTAATCGCCTGCCGGATATACTCTTTAGTCCTCATGCTGTATACATTATTTATTTAGTCTGAATTACAAACGGGCGCGAATAGCTTCTGTTTCTTTTTCGAAACCCGGTTTGTTCAACAGTGCAAACATATTCTTTTTGTAAGCTTCAACACCGGGCTGGTCAAACGGATTAACGCCCAGCATATAACCGCTGATACCACATGCTCTTTCAAAGAAATAGAACAGCTGACCGATATAATACGGAGTTACGGCAGGCATTGTGATTTTGATGTTTGGAACACCACCATCCACATGCGCCAGCTGAGTACCGAGTTCGGCCATCTTATTTACTTCGTCTACACGTTTTCCGGCCAGGAAGTTCAAACCGTCCAGATTGGCTTCGTCGGTTGGTACTTCTACTTTATGATCGGCAGTTTCAACCGAGATCACGGTTTCGAAGATGATACGTTCGCCATCCTGCATCCACTGACCCATTGAGTGCAAATCGGTAGTCAGATCCACAGAGGCCGGATAAATACCTTTTCCGTCTTTTCCTTCGCTTTCGCCATAAAGCTGTTTCCACCATTCGCCGATGAAATGCAGTTTGGGATGGAAGTTGGCAAGGATTTCGATTTTCTTACCACTTTTATATAACTCGTTGCGTGTAGCTGCATAGATCTCGGCGATATTATCGGCAAAAGGCACATCAATACCTGTTTGTTTCTCCATCGAAACAGCGCCGCCTACCAGTTCGCGGATACTGATACCGGCCACTGCGATTGGCAGCAAACCAACCGGAGTAAGCACAGAAAAACGTCCGCCTACGCTATCGGGAATGATAAATGTTTTGTAACCTTCCTGATCTGCCAGTGTACGCAAAGCACCGCGTTTAGCATCGGTGATTGCTACAATACGATGTTTTGCCTCTTCTTTACCTACAGCATCTTCGAGCTGTTTTTTCAACAGACGAAAGGCCAGAGCAGGCTCTGTTGTTGTACCCGATTTAGAGATATTGATCAAACCAAACTGTTTACCTTTCAGCATTTCGCTCAGTTCATACAAATAATCTTCGCCAATATTCTGACCGGCATAAACCAATACCGGATTTTTGCGGTCTTTAGCCAACCAGTCGAAACTGTTATTCAGCGCTTCCACAACCGCTTTCGTTCCCAGATAACTGCCACCGATACCAATAGCCACTACCACTTCGCATTTAGAACGAAGTACCTGGGCTGTTGCTTCGATTTCTGCCAGTTCGGCATCTGTGATAGAAGAAGGAAGATGCAACCATCCTAAATAATCGTTACCCTTTCCGTCTCCCTTTTCGAGCGTTGCATTAAAAGCATTTGCTTTTGAAGCCTGATCAACTATTTGTTCTTTCGTAACAAAACCCAGTGTTTTGTCAATGTTAAGACTGATGTTTTTCATATCTATATAATATTATTTAAATGTTTCAGTCAACTGCCGTATAGCGGCAGTCGGCGATTTCTTTTCGTATAGTATACCATATAAAGTATCCAGGATCGGCATATTTACTTTATATTTTTCATTGATTTCGTGAATACATTTCGTACCGTAATATCCTTCGGCAATCATCTCCATTTCGAGCTGTGCTATTTTTACGGAATAGCCCTTGCCTATCATCGTACCAAAAGTACGGTTGCGGCTGAAACGGGAATAAGCCGTAACCAGCAGATCGCCCAGATAAACCGAATCGGTAATTTCGCGATCCAGATCATGCACCGCGCTCAGGAAATTCCGCATCTCTTCGATAGCATTGCAGATAAATACGGCGGCAAAATTATCCCCATATTTCATGCCGTGACAAATGCCGGCCACAATGGCGTAGACATTTTTCAGAACAGACGAATATTCCACACCCGTAACATCGCAACAACATGAATTTTTGATGTACTTATTTCTGAATACCGGCGAAAGTGCATAGGCATTTTCGATATTCGGACAGGCAATCGTGATATACGATAAACGCTCCAATGCAACCTCTTCGGCATGACACGGACCACCAATCACGGCAATATGTTCAAGCGGCACCTGAAAATATTCATGGAAATAATCGGCAATCAGCATATTCTCGTCGGGCACCACTCCTTTTATCGCCGAGATAATGAACTTATCTTTGAGCGAAGTTGTGATTTTCATCAGATGTTTTTTCAGGAATGGCGACGGCGTGGCAAAGATCAATGTATCAGATTCGTTAATCACCTCATTGATATCGGTATAGAAGTTAATGCGGTCTGTATCGAATTGAACCGACGAGAGATAACCGGGATTGTGTCCCAGTTGCAAAAACTCCTGCACCTGATCGTCGCGGCGCATATACCAATTCAGGCTGTCTTGAGTAGAGAGTACAATTTTAGCCAGAGCGGTAGCCCAGCTACCGCCTCCTATCATTGCAATTTTTCCAGGCAAATTCATTGTATGCTCCAGTTATTTGGCTGCATTGGCAATCCAGGCATCGATCTCTTCGACAGCCGGATTCTGCAATTCCAGTTTATATTTCTTATTTAATTCGCAAAGTTCCTGACGCAATTTGTTCGGATTAGCCTCTTTCAGACTCTCCACGGTAAGATAACCTGCTTTCTGCAAAGCCGGAATCCAGGCCGCATCGATACCGATTGCTTCATATTTATCATCGCTGTCTTTCTTCACTGTTTTTTCGGGACGCATCTGCGGGAAGAATAAGACTTCCTGAATGCTTTCCTGTCCGGTAAGGAACATCGTCAGACGATCCATACCGATACCCATTCCGCTGGTAGGCGGCATACCATATTCGAGTGAACGAAGGAAATCCTGATCGATAAACATCGCTTCATCATCTCCTTTTTCGGACAGACTGAGCTGTTCCATAAAACGTTCGCGCTGATCAATCGGATCGTTCAACTCCGAATATGCATTGGCAATTTCCTTACCACACACCATCAGTTCGAAACGTTCGGTCAGTTCGGGATTGGTACGGTGTTTTTTAGTAAGCGGCGACATTTCGATCGGATAATCGGTAATGAAGGTAGGCTGAATATAGTTACCTTCGCATTTTGCGCCAAAGATTTCGTCGATCAGTTTACCTTTACCCATTGTTTCATCCTGTTCGATGTTGAGCTG
>CAMTPG010000261.1 GCA_947074335.1 uncultured Parabacteroides sp. | reverse complement strand
GTTTTGCAGTCTGCTGTTTTAGATTTTGCTTATCTTGTGGATTCCCGAGATAATCTGAAGCAGAAACGGAAAAACTGATTCCTGCAAAAAGAAGAATCAGACACAGCCCGGCGATATAGACATTATTTGATTTCATATTTCTGATATTTTATTAGTTAGAACAAATAAAAAAGAAACTGGTTCTTCATAATTCAGAATTCTAAAATCAAAATCAACTTACAAATGGCAGAAAATTGCGGGAAGAGATAACTATTTCTTGTGATCTTTGTTAAATGTTAATCAGAAATTTCTAATCTAAATAGAAAGTGAAATCAAATGAAGTTTCTAATTATTGGTTATTGTCCCACAATGCAGCTATAACTAAAAATACAGGAAACATAAAGTAATAATTGATATAGATTTAAATATCAAATTCATAAGCTATCGAAGTCAGGGATTTTAATAAATGATATAATTTAGTTTTGAATAAATCGATGTTTAGGATATTAATATTGAATATGATGCTGAACATGATGCTGAACATGATGCTGAATATGATGCTGAATATGATGCTGAATATCACTAATATTCCATTAAAATCTAATCATTGATGAATAAGCAAATAGGTCTTATATATAGTATTATATTTATATACTCTACAAAATATCAATCTACAATTATCAAAATATATTGCCAAATGCAAATTCAAATACGTTTAAATTTAAGTCAGTTATACATTGCTCATATCCAAAGTCATATGAAGAATATTTCTAATTTAAAGAGACATTAACAACTATACATTATAAATTATTTTTTAACGAAAGTAAATTAAAGAAATATTCAACAACATATATGCATCATAGATGATAGCAATTAATCTATTATTTGTTTTTCATAAAAAACCCCAAAAGTTTTATGTCGTACTTTTGGGGTTTATAATATTGATACAGACTGCGAATCAATTATATTGCCATAAAAATTTATAGGTAATAATAAATCAAGACAACAAACCGTGAATTAACTAAATTGCTGCAAAATGATTTGTTATCATTGATAAATCAAGACAGCAACTGTAATTTTCTATTTATTAGCGATTTGGAATATCCACAGATTTTTCTTGCTCACCATTCAGATGTTGAGAGAAATAATCAACCAGACGCCAATAGAAATATTCGTTCATATCGCCAAATCCGTGACGCTGCGAAGGCAGAATCAGCATATCGAATCGTTTGTTGGCTTTAATTAATGCTTCAACCACACGGATGCTGTTGCCGGGATGCACATTGTTATCCAGATCACCGTGAATCAGCAGCAGATTGCCTTTCAGTTGTTTGGCAATTTCGGGATTCGATTTGATGTTGTATATAAAGGTAGTATCACCGGCTTCGCTTATCTCTTCTTTTACGCCGTGATGTGTTTCACTCCACCAGCGGTTATAGATGCGGTTGTCGTGATTGCCGGCGCATGATACGGCTGCTTTGAAGAAATCGGGATATTGCAGAATCGCGGCTGTCGACATGAATCCGCCACCTGAATGACCATGAATACCTACTTTATTAATATCAATATACGGATGACGATTAGCCAGTTGTTCGATAGCGACCTTCTGATCCGCCAGTCCGTAATCGCGTAAATTGCCATAACTGTAATTATGATACCATTTCGACCGACTCGGATGACCGCCGCGGTTGCCTACAGAAATCACAATAAATCCGGCCTGCGCCAGACGATCTGTGCGCGGACTCATACGGGTAAAAGGATAAACCGTAGCTTCCACCTGCGGACCCGGATAAACATAATCAATAATCGGATATTGTTTTGTCGAATCAAAGTTGAATGGTTTATACATCACGCCATAGAGATCCGTTACGCCATCGGCTGCTTTTACTTTGAATGGTTCAGGAAATTGATAGCCGGCAGCCAGCAATTGCGAGAAATCACTTTCTTCGAGTGACAGGATCTTTTTACCGTTGCTGTCGAGCAGATCCGTTTTCGGAATCGAGTTGACGCGCGAATAGTTATTGACAACAAATTTAGCATCATCATCCATGCTTACCGAATGGAAATAATCGCCGGGTGTAACGAGTTGCAAACCGCTGCCATCCAGATTTACGCGGTACAGATGTTCATAATATGGATTTTCATCTGCCTCTTTGCCATTGGCGAGGAAATAAACTACTCGTTTGCCTTCGTCTACTTTTACAATTTCGTCGACATGCCACGGACCTTTGGTGATACGGTTTTTCAGATTGCCTTTATCGTCGTAGAGATAAAGATGCGCCCAACCGTCGCGTTCGCTCCATTGCACCATCTCTTTGCCGCCGTTGACAAGTGCCAGCGGACGTACTTCCTGATACGTATTCATGCGCTCCTCGATCACGGGAACGATTGAATCCTGACCTAATGTATAACTGCAAATATCGATACGATGCAAATCGCGGCTCGAGCGCGTAACAAAGAAGCGATTGTTATCGCCCAGCCAGAGTGACGATTGCTCTTTCAAATCGCGCTGTTTCTGTTTACGCGGCGCACGGCCCAATCGCAAAGTCTGATCTTTGAAAGCATCCGTTTTCACCTGCGTATTGGTGTTGTTGTGCATATCGAATACATACAGATAATCCTGTGGTGCCTCTTTTTCGCCCGGCATCTGATATTTATAGGTTTCGAGTGTAGGGCGCGGAGAAGCCATGGCGTTCACCACCCACAAATCTTTCACATCGCGTTTATCGCTGAGAGTAACAGCAAAGTGGCGTGAATCGGGCGCCCATACGATGCCGCCGGCCGATTTCCGTTTACCATTGCATAACGTATCCGTATTCAGCAGGCTGTAAGGCTGACCAAAACCAAAATCCGGTTCGCCAAAGGTTGTCAACTGGATTTCTGTTATCGTGCTGTCGTTTTCATTCTCTTTTAGCTTTTCGTAATCGGCACGCGACATACGAAACAGATTCAGATCCTTGGCATACACCACGGTTTCGCCATCCGGCGAGATTGAAGCCCATTCCGGATATTCGGTTTCCTTCTTTTTATCCTCCAGCCAGGTAAGTTTGCGTGTCGGATAATCGTAGGAGAAGAAGAAGATTTCCTTTTTATTTTTGCCACCTTTTTTATCGGTCGAATCCTTTTTGGCATCCAGCGAAGAGGTGATCTGGAATGTGAATGTGCGACCATCAGGCTGTGCTTCGAGTTTCTGAATCGGAAGCTGCTGAGCCGTAAAGGGATCTTTCACAATCATTGTAATCTCCGAAGCCAACTGGTCGAGATCGAACAGCGGTCGTTTTGTTTTCGCCACCGGATCCACGATATACCAGGCTGTACCGTTGCCGGTTTTATATTCGTACCAGAAGCTGTTACCACGCGGCAACCAGTGCGGATCGATTGTTGTTGAGAACAACATATTATCCAGTTTATCTTTTGTGAAGCGTTCGGCCTGTACATAACCGGGTAAACGATCCTGCGCGGCGGCAGGCGATGATCCGGCAGCAAGACAAAATAATCCGCAACCACAAATAAAAGTAAGTACCTGTTTTTTCATCTATTCAAAGTAGAATTTATTAATGTTATTATTTCTAATGATATTTCTGTTTCAGATATAATTCCTGTTTCGGGCAATCTTTCTGTTTCGGGCAATCTTTCTGTTTCGGGCAATCTTTCTATTTCAAAGATTATTACTTTCTCAGAAACTATTTCTGGTTCGAATGCTCATTCTATTTGAATGATCTTTCTGTTTCAGATGTTATTCTGTCTGATTTAATTCAGAGAAGAAACCGATGAATCGGGTTATCCTTTCAGAAAAAAGTTAAATAAAATCAGAAATGAGGATCACGCTATTGCTATTTTATTATCTCCAAAATATTGATTGCTGTTTTCTGAATAAATTAATGCATCGCAATTGCATTATTCAGAAAAATAGCTCTTACTATTTTGGAGAAAGAACTGAAAACAGAAAGATATATTATAATGGTTATAGTAACTACATGATTGTAACTACATGATTGTAACTACATGATTGTAACTACATGAT
>CAMTPG010000260.1 GCA_947074335.1 uncultured Parabacteroides sp. | reverse complement strand
CTGTTTGTGGGCGACGGATTACATCCCAATAATAAAGGGTATGAAAAAATAGCCCGACAAATCGCAGAATAGCATCCGGTCAGTACCCTCCGGAAATAAAAACTCCGGATCGGAAATGAATTCTACAAAAGCTCTTGTTTAACTTTTGAGGTTCGTGTCCGATCCGGAGTTTTTATTTATTTTCTATTGTTGTTTTTATAACATCCGGAAGCTCAACAGGCAAAAGCCTCTGTTTCGGATAATGCATTTATTGACAGGCTGCTCAAACAGTCGTACGATAAAACCCGGCTGCACAATCAGCATTTATTGTTAATCCGCACCGGGCTCATCTTCGTCTTTCAAATAAGCAGAATCTACTTTCAGCAGACGTGCTTTCAGTTTTTCAACTTCACTTTTACGGATACGGAGTGTCATTTCGCAATCCATATCAAATTTCTGTGAGATGATTTGCGGATTATCCTCTTTTACAACACGCATAATGCCATTCATATAAGGATATTCGAAAATCACGGTAACATCCACATCCACTGTACGCTCTTCGATTGTGGCGGCTGCAATAGCCTCGGCTGCGGCTGAGCGATATGCCACAATTAATCCGCTTGTACCCAACTCGATTCCGCCAAAATAGCGGATTACAACGACCAGTATATCTGTCAGCTCGTTCGAATTGATCTGTCCCAGAATCGGTTTACCGGCTGTAGATGATGGTTCTCCATCATCATTGGAACGAAATGTTTTCCGATCGGCACCCAGCATATAGGCCCAACAAACATGGCGGGCATCGTAATAGGTTTTTCTGTATTTTTCGATTTGCTCTTTCACCTCATCCACCGTGCGCACCGGAATGGCATACGAAATGAAGCGACTGCGTTTTTCCGAATAAAAGCCTTCGGACAATGCGGTGATGGTTTTATAGCTGTCGTCTTTATAACTCTCGTTGGTCATGGATTAATCAGGAATATGCGTTTTTTGTTCTTCACGGAAAGCACGAAAATCTTTCATGATCTCTTCGATCTCTTCGATGAAGTAAGGATCTTTAACCTGTTTCTTTACCTCTTCGTAATATTTTTCGATGGCCGCAAGGGCACAAACATCCTGACCACGCAGCAGAAAGTAGGGTTCTTCTTTCTCCACGCATTGTTTAATCATCTGGATAGGATTCTTCATTTTATTAATTCTTAAGTTGTTTCTGTTACGACAGATCACCTGTCTGTTATTCGAACAAAAAGCAGGTTCATCTTATTGCTTCAATTCCTCTTTCAGGAACGGAGCGGTAAAACTTTTTGTTTTTGCCTGAACCATCTCTTCGGGTGTACCTGCAAAAAGGATTTGTCCGCCGCCGCGTCCGCCTTCGGGCCCCATATCGATTATATAATCTGCACTTTTTATTACATCCAGATTATGTTCGATCACGATGATTGAATTGCCTTTATCCACCAACCGGTTGAGCACACCCAGCAACACCCGGATATCTTCGAAATGCAGACCGGTTGTGGGCTCATCGAGTACATAGAGTGTTTTGCCGGTATCTTTCTTGGCCAGTTCGGTAGCCAGTTTAACACGCTGACTCTCACCACCCGACAAGGTAGTAGAGGGCTGTCCGAGTTTGATATAACCCAGTCCCACATCCTGCAACACTTTGATTTTCGACAGAATAGAGGGAATATTTTCAAAGAATTCCACAGCCATATTGATGGTCATATTCAGCACATCGGCGATGGATTTACCACGGAAACGCACTTCGAGTGTTTCGCGGTTATAGCGTTTGCCGTGACAGGTTTCGCAAGGCACAAGCACATCCGGCAGAAAATTCATTTCGATCGTTTTGTATCCGTTACCTTTGCAGGTTTCGCAACGGCCGCCGGCCACATTAAAAGAGAAACGACCGGGTTTATAGCCGCGCATCTTCGATTCGGGCAACTCTACAAAAAGCTTTCGTATATCCGAAAACACGCCGGTATAGGTAGCCGGATTGCTTCGCGGCGAACGTCCGATGGGCGATTGATCCACATTCACGATCTTATCTACATTATCGATGCCTTCGATTTCGCGGTAAGGCAGCGGATCTTCGAGTGAACGATAAAAATGCTGACTCAGAATAGGTTGCAATGTGCGGTTAATCAATGATGATTTACCACTTCCCGAAACTCCGGTGATGCAGATAAACATACCAAGCGGAAAAGCAACATCCACATCTTTCAGATTATTGCCGGTTGCGCCTTTGATGGTGATAAACTGACCGTTGCCTTTGCGTCGCTCACCAGGTACGGCAATTTCCATGGTACCATTCAGATAGGCCGAGGTAAGTGTATCGGTTTTCAGCATCTCCTGCGGTGTGCCTTCGAAAACAACTTCGCCGCCGAGGCGACCGGCTTTCGGCCCCATATCAACGATATAATCGGATTCGAGCATCATATCTTTATCATGCTCCACCACAACAACCGAGTTGCCGGTATCGCGCAGCTGTTTCAACGATTTAATCAGGCGCACATTATCGCGCTGATGCAAACCGATACTGGGCTCGTCGAGGATATAGAGCACATTCACCAGCTGACTGCCAATCTGGGTGGCCAGACGAATTCGCTGACTTTCGCCGCCGGACAAAGTGCCCGAGGCCCGGTTCAGCGCCAGATAATCCAAACCCACATCAAGCAGGAATTTCAGACGCGAACGAATCTCTTTCAGGATTTCAACCGCTATAATACGCTGCTTACTGTCGAGCCGGTTTTCAACACCTGCCAGCCAGTCGTAAAGCTGCGAAATATCCATATTAGAGAGTTCGGCAATATTCTTACCCGCAATTTTATAATGCAGTGCCTCTTCGTTAAGCCGCTGTCCGTGACAAGCCGGACACGTGGTCATTTTAATAAACTGTCCGGCCCATTTTTGCGCCGAGGCAGAAGCTTCACTCTCCTGCTGCATCAGGATGTATTTGGCTACACCTTCGTACGACAGAAAATAATTAGAAGCTCCCAATGATGCATTTTTAATCTGCAAACGCTCATCGGTACCATTCATAATATCATCGATCGCCTCTTCGGGCAAATCTTTGATCGGCGATTTAATGGTAAAACCATATTTCTCGCAGATTGCTTCAATCTGCCAGAATATCAGTGAATTTTTATATTTTCCGAGTGCCACGATACCACCATTATAAATGCTGATATCGGGATCGGGAACGATTTTTGTCATATCTAACAGATTCACCTGCCCGAGTCCTTTACATTTGGGGCAGGCGCCCTGCGGAGAATTAAAAGAGAAATTATGTGGTGCCGGTTCGCTGTAAGATAAGCCGGTTGCCGGATCCATTAACCGGCGGCTGTAATGACGCACTTCGTTGGTTTCGGCGTCGAGCAATAATATCAGACCGTCGCCCTGTTTCATGGCGATACGCAGACTCTCTTTCAGCCGGCGCTCATCACTTTCGGAGACGATCATTTTATCAATCACCACTTCGATGCTGTGCATTTTATAGCGATCCAGCTTCATGCCGTGATAGATCTCCTTCATTTCGCCATCTACGCGTACATTCAAATATCCTTTTTTACGCATTTGCTCGAACAGCTCTTTGTAATGCCCTTTGCGGTTGCGCACCAAAGGAGCCAGCAAATAGGTTTTTCGTCCGCGGTATTGTTCCAGAATAAGATCCAGAATCTGCTCTTCGGTATATTTCACCATCTTTTCGCCGCTCAGGTACGAATAGGCATCGCCGGCACGGGCATAAAGCAGACGCAGAAAATCGTAGACCTCGGTGGTTGTACCCACCGTGGAGCGCGGATTTTTGTTGGTTGTTTTTTGTTCGATGGAGATCACCGGACTAAGCCCCGTAATTTTATCCACATCCGGACGTTCCATATTGCCCAGAAAATTACGCGCATAGGCCGAGAAGGTTTCCACATAACGCCGCTGACCTTCGGCAAAGATTGTATCAAAGGCCAACGAAGATTTCCCGCTGCCACTCATTCCGGTTATTACCGTGAGTTTATTGCGCGGAATATCCACATCTATATTCTT
>CAMTPG010000259.1 GCA_947074335.1 uncultured Parabacteroides sp. | reverse complement strand
GTACGTGATAAAGCCGATTGTGCAGCACGTTCATGATTATAATTTACATAAAGTGAAGGCACTGAATTTTTCAAGTCGTCGGTAACCAAAATCGCTCCATCTGTTTGATCCATCACATTTTTTGCCTGCTCTGCCAGCGATTTTAATACAGCCGGATCTGGTCCTGTAAACATAAGTTCAACCGGATATTTCATATACATCAGATTGTAACGCTTCACCCTTGCATAAGCTTCGGGAAACTGATCATTTAAGTATTGTTGAATTGCGGCTGTCGATTTCTCAAGTATCTTAGGAGATTCAAAATCTACAATTAATTCGCCATAATTCAACGCAGGTTCGGCAATGGTTCTAACCAGATTATACCGCGAAGGTGTGCCTCCCATACTGATTGTAACATGTTTTATTCCTTCCTGTGTTTTTAACCAATTTTCGATCTCTTTCAGATCTGATTCTATCTGTGCATTATTTTTAGTATCGTTGCGTTGATATTCTATATACAATTGATCGTAGACCATATTTGGAAAGAATCCGCGCGGAACATAGCGAAATCCCCAAATACTTAAACCAAGCATAATAATCACTCCCGATAACATCACCGTTTTATGGGTAAGCACAAAAGTTACTGCTTTTCTGAATTTATCTTCGTAACGATTGCTTTGTTGCTGTTGCTGTTTATATTTTTTATTCCGGATGATTCGATCCATATTTAACGGTATCTGTGTTAATGCCAGGAGCCAGCTTAACAGGAGCGAAACGGTGAGTACAATAAATAAATCACGTACATATTGTCCGGCAGTATCAGGTGATAAAACTATCGGGAAAAAAGCCAATATAGCAATTACAGTAGCTCCAAAGAGCGGCCAGGCTGTTTTGTCAGTCGTATTTGTTAATACATCAGGGGCTTTAATTCCACGCCTTTTATCCACCAAAATGCCATCAGCTACTACGATAGCATTATCCACAAGCATGCCCATAGCGATAATAAAAGCACCTAACGAAACCCGTTGAAGTGTACCATTCAGCATTCCCAGAATCATGACCGTTCCTAATACTGTAATTAATAAACCCAGTCCGATAACAGCACCGGTTCGCCATCCCATCGTAATCATCAAAACAGCAATTACAATGACAATCGATAAAATCAGATTGCCGATAAACTGATGAATCGCTTTATTTACCCGATCAGGCTGATAAAAAACTTTATTAATTTCGATTCCTGCAGGCAAATTGATTTGTTCTATTTCTTTAGTAACCGCTTTTCCTACTTTCGTTATATCAAAACCTTTTTTCATGGCAATCGATAATCCGACAGCCTGAATTCCGTCATAATATAAAGAGGAGCGAAGTGGCGAAACAGTTCCCGGTTTAATCGAGGCAATATCCGATAATTTGAAGGTTTCACCCTGATGTCCTTTTAATATACTCTTACCAATATCATTAATGGATTGATATTTTCCACCGATATCCAGACTATACCGGCTGTTTCCACTTTCTAATGCTCCGCCGTAAATGGTTGTATTATTATTGTTTATGGACGATAATATTTCGGAAGGCAAAATTCCCAGCGATGCAATGCGTGTCTGATCAATTTCAACATCAATAGAGGGTACAGGTTCGCCGTAAAGCGAAATTTGTCCAACTCCTTCTATTGTTTTTAACCGACGTTCGATCATAGTAACATAATCCATGGTTTCTGTCGGACTGAAACCATCAAATGTAATGGCATAAAACATGCCGAAAACATCTCCGAAATTATCCATAACAACAGGTGTTGACGCACCCGACGGAAGTGATGGTATTATATCATTGATTTTACGGCGTAATAAATCCCATTCCTGTTGTAAATCGCCAGGTTGTGTTGTTTTTTCTAAATCGATCGTTAACATGCATAAGTTATCCATCGATTTAGATTGTACATTACGCACAGATGGCATCGTCAAAATTGCGCGCTCTAATGGTTCGGCCACTTCGAGTTCTACTTCGTAAGGCGTTGCTCCGGGATATGTTGCAATAACCATGGCCTGAATTACCGTAATTTCCGGATCCTCCATTTTACTCATCTGATAAAAGGAGAATATACCGCCCGTCAGCAGGATTGCAAGCAGAAACTTTAATAAAGCTCTGTTTTTTAAAGCATAGGATGTAATATTCATTATTTCAAGTCTCCGATATTAGTTTGCGATTTTTCGGGTAAAGCTTGTAGTTTCATAGATTCATTAATACTGTTTACACCTGCAATTACAACTTGTTCGCCCGATTGCAATCCTGAAACAACAACATCGCCATCGGATAACATTTTAATGGTTTGTACAGGCATCAATTTTACCTGGTTTTGTTGAGGCTGAAAAATCCAGACCATGGTTTGTTCCTCTTTCCGGAAAAGTGCATCGGCAGGAATGCTGCAAAATGCAGGAGAGGAAGTATTTTCTTTATTCCGTATAATTACATTTCCCACTTCGCCGGTCAACAAATCCGGATGATTACCCGATAAGATATAATTAACTTTATATAAACCTCCTGCATTCGATTTCGGAGCAATTGACAGTAATGTCAGTGGATAGTTTTTTATTTTTTCAAAACTGGCCTCACCGGTTTTAAGTGAAGGGATTATTTCGGCGGGCACAAATATTTCAACTTCCTGAGTTTCATTGTCGAGCATGGAAATAACAGGCATTCCGGCAGCAACAGTTTCTCCTTTTTTAAAATAAATCTTTTCTATTTTTCCATTTGCCGGTGCTCGCAGATAACAGTCGGCAAGTGCATCCTGATGCGCTTTGAGTTGTGCCGAAATCTGCGTTAATCCGGATATGGATTTTTCGTAATCATTGGGAGAAACGCTTCCTCTTTTATAAAGTTCGCTTATTCGGTCTGCTTCCGATTTTATTTGATTATATTTTGCTTCGGTAGCCTGTAATTGTGTCTGATAATCTCGACAATCCAAAACAGCAATAACTTCATTTTTCCGAATAGTTTGTCCGGTTTTAACAGGGATATTTTCAATCATACCCGAAAGTCGAAAAGCAACATTATATTCTTCTGAGGCAACCGTTTTTGCGGCATAACTAAAAATCCTCTCTTCATAATAGGGTTGAACTTCTTTTACTTTTATCGTTTTTATTCGTTCAGTCTCTTTTTCTCTGCCCGAATTGCAGCCAAATAGCATTGGCATCAAAAGAATTAGCAACAAATACTTCATCATGTTAATAATTATAGAGTTATAGAATAGAAGAAATTAAGATAGAATAAACAATCATTCTATTTTTAATCACAAAAATAGTTTGTAAAAATCTTTTTGTAAAGTCGGCATTGGTAGCATAAATGTTCTAAATAACTGCAATGTATTTTTGAATAATTTGTGAATAGGAAATTAATGTTTTATTTTGCTTAAAAAAAATGAATAAAGAAATTAAATCATTTGGAGCTGAACAGATAAGTCAATATATACATTTAGATATGTTTTCTGTTTTTACGATTGAAGCCGGAAGTGATAATTTAATCGAATCAATTGTATCTCCACGACGGCTTACAGGAAGTGTTTTAGGGATTTGTTTGCAGGGTTCCGGCGAATTAATGATAGATTCGGATATTTATCATATCTCTGAACAGGATATGTTTGTTATTTTTTCGCAGGCAATATTTCAACCTATATCTTTTTCTAAAGATATAAAGTTGTTTATTTTCGGAATTAATCCGGAATTTTTTACCAATCTTGATTTAGGAGCATTATTATCTTATTTTTTATATATAAAAGAACATCCCTGCATTTCATTGAATGACGAAGAAATGCATATGATATGTGAACTTTGTAAATTGATTCAAATAAAATCGCAACGTGAAAACCATATATTTATCAAAGAAGTGGCCGAGAAAATGATGTTAACGCTTTGTTATGAAATTTGTAATATTTATTCTGCCCGAAAACCTGTTGAACAACAAAAAGGAAAACGCAAAGAACGTTTACTGGCTGATTTTCTTTATTTACTTAATCAACATTATAATGAGTCCAGAACATTAGAATTTTATGCTTCGAAACTTTGTGTTACTTCTAAATATCTTTATCATTTAATCA
>CAMTPG010000258.1 GCA_947074335.1 uncultured Parabacteroides sp. | reverse complement strand
ACGCCGGGCACATAGATATTTCCGTATCCCAGAACAGGTTCGGCAAAATTCATCTGACTGTAATAACAGGTTGACTCAACGTTATTAAAGAATTGTTCAAGTCGGAAATGCATATGTCCGATCGGCGTATAAGCCTCCTTCATCGCACCCGCAGTAACACTCAGTAAAACAGTTTTTCCTTTCAGTTTATCGCCACCGGGACCATAAGCAAAACCAAAAGTTAAAACCTTATCCAGCCATTGTTTCATAATAGCCGGCATGTTATACCAGTTTACCGGAAACTGAAGTAAAACCACATCCGAACGAACCAGATTTTGCTGTTCCGCTTCCACATCAATGGCAAAATCAGGATATAAAGCGGCGATATTTCGAATCTGAACATCCGGATACTGCTTTTGCACCTCTTCCATTACGGTTTTATTGGCTATCGATTTGGAATAATCGGAATGAGCCAGAATAATTGTCAATTGTTTCATTGTGTTCTTTTAACGGATTAATAATAAAAGGATAATATATCTTCTACTACCTGCTTATCGGTGAGCCGGTTTGCTGCAAGTAATTCGTTTACATCATAACGATCTACAAACTCTTTTTTAATCCCGTAATTCATTACTTTCACTTCGGATGTTCCGTAATAACGAGCCACTTTTTCGCCGAAGCCGCCATCCAGCACACCATCTTCGAGTGTAATGATTAATTCATGTTTTTCCTTTAACTGATCAAGTAAAGCAGTATCCAGTCCGGTGAGATAACGCGGATTAATCAAGGTAGCATCAATGCCGGATTTTTCTTTATACAGCTTAACGATCGATTCGCCTAACGTGTAAAAAGAGCCGACTGCAATAATGGCCACATTACTACCCGTCTGATTCACCTGAAATTTATTGAGTGTTCCATAATCGGTATCAACTGCTTTAGGAGCCGGAATTACACCATTCGTCGGCACGCGGATAGCCACCGGATAAGTAGTTTGCTGTATGGCCCATTCCAGCATCGCTAAATATTCTTCTTTATAAACCGGCGCCAGATAAACCAGATTCGGGATGTTGCTCAGGAACGGAATATCAAAAAATCCCAAATGTGTTACATCGGGAATACCGTGTACACCGCAGGCATAAACTACCAAAACGGCCGGATTATCATTGATGCATAAATCCTGCGAAAGCTGATCGTAAGTGCGCTGTAAAAAAGTGCCGTAAACACCGTAAACGGGCCGTCCTCCGCCCTTGGCCATGCCCGAAGCAAATGCAACGGCATGTTCTTCGGCTATACCTACATCTACAAATTGTTTGCCTAATTTTTCGCGTTCGGCAGCTGTAAATCCGAAAACCATCGGTGTGCCCGAAGTAATTCCGATCAGACAGGGATTTTCTTTCATTTTCTCAATCATCAACTGCCCTGTCAGATTATTATAATTTTCAATTTTGGTTAAATCTATTTTCGGAGCTCCTGTTTTCAAATCAAAAGGCATGCTGTAATGAAAGTGCTCTTTATTTGTAATGGCCGGTTCATAGCCTTTACCTTTTTCGGTATTGATATGCAGAATAATCGGATGATCAATATCTTTAACGGCTTTAAAAGCTTTGATAAGTGAAGCCAGATCATTGCCCTGATCCAGATATTGATAATCGAAACCCAATGCTTTAAAAATATTACAGGGTTCGGCACCTTTGCTTTCGCGCAAAGCTGTCAGGTTCTGATAAAGACCACCATGATTTTCGGCAATCGACATCTGATTATCATTGACAATAATAATCATATTCGATTTGAAAGTGGCTGCATTGTCCAATCCTTCGTAAGCTTCGCCGCCGCTCAGTGCACCATCGCCGATAAGAGTTACAATATTGAATTTTTCCTGTTTCAGATCGCGCGCTTTTACCAGTCCGCAGGATAAACTAATCGAAGTAGAGGTGTGACCCAGCGTAAAGAAATCGTGCTCACTTTCGTTCGGATTTGAAAATCCGGTTACTTTATGCTCAATAAAAGCATCGCGACGTCCGGTCAGTAATTTATGTGTATATGTTTGATGCGAAACATCAAAAATCAGCTTATCAACAGGCGAATTAAAAACATAATGTAAAGCAATCGTTGCTTCTACCATGCCTAAATTCGGGCCCACATGACCACCGTTTACACTCAGTTCATTCAATAAAATCTGACGAATTTCACTGCTTAAAGTTGTTAACTGCTCCAATGAAAGATGTTTCAGATCGGCAGGCGAATTAATTTTCTCGATATACATAGGTAATCCGTTTAAAAGTTTAAACAACATCTTTTGTTTATCTAACTAAAACAAAATCCCGAAAAAAAAGATGTATACTTATTCCAGTTATAATTACCCGAATTACTGATTTTATTAATTATTTGGAAACTATATGATTATATTATTCTGTTTTTGTATTTCTTAAGAACCTGCTATCTGCGTCGTGGCTTTCGCCGGGCTATCAGATAATCGACGGCATACTTTCCGGGACCGGAAATAAAGAGAATAACAAAAACAACCAGATACAAAAAAGGCAATTCTTTTGCCGAAAATGTACTATGGGGAAAAGCCAGAAATGCCGCCACAAACATATTAAATATCAGAGGCAGTAAACAGAGTCGGAATAAAAAACCGAATATCAACAACAGGGAACAAACCACTTCGGCAAAAATAGCCAGAATAAGAGAAAGCTCAACGCCAATGCCCAGCGGATTAGCGAATGTTTTTGCCAAAGTATCAAAATGTATGCATTTATCAATACCATGACGTAACAGTAAAAGTCCGAACGCAATCCGAAACAATAAAATGATAAACGAATACCCGGCCGTACTATAGGGCTCAGGGAATAAAAATCTGCCAAAACCTTTCATATCGCACTGTTTATATTACTTTATATATTTTAACAGTAAAATAAAACAGAATGTTTTGCATGCATGAATCAAAAAAATGCGATCGGTTGAATAGTAAATATACAAACCCATCGCATTTATTATATATGAACCTGAATTAAACCGGTTTTCTGTCAGTTTTTATTCCAAAACATTATATTCTTTATCCGTTACCGGATCAAGCCAGATATTTTTATTGATTTGCGGATTGCATTCAATAGCCAGATGAGAAAACCAACTGTCGGCTGTTGCACCGTGCCAATGCACAACATCGGGTGCGATTTCAATCACATCGCCAATCTCTATTTTACGTGCCGGTTTTCCTTTTTCCTGCACCCAGCCGGTTCCTGCCACGCCAATCAAAATCTGGCCGCCTGTATGGCTGTGCCAGTTATTCCTGCAACGCGGCTCGAAGGTTACATTGGCAATCGGTACATGCAATTCATCGTTTGCAGTTAATGGTGCCAGATAAGCCTGACCGATAAAATAATGAGAAAACTGGTCAGGTAATTTTTCGCCGGTAGGAAAAGCACTGATCTGCTTTTCCTGACTTTTATTTTCCATATCCTTTTTATTTAGTGATAATTCCTAATTCTTTCAACCATTTATCCACACTGTTGCCGGAGCGAATCGAGGCCTCTATATCAGCTTGCGGTTTATGCCCGCGAACGGCCAGACCTTTCAGGAATTTAGCCTCTGGTTGTACTTTTTCCATATCGGTAAAACAGTGGGCAGCACCGCCTCCGCCATGCGTATTAAACGGAATAATAGTTTTACCGGAAAGATCACAATCGGAAAGAAATGTGAGTACCGGTGGCGCCATTGTGCTCCACCAATTGGGCGTTCCAACAAAAATAATATCGTATTGATCGATATTTGATACATGTTGTTTAATAGCGGGTTTTTTACCGGCTTCAATATCCTCTTTGGCTGCTTTAACACAGGCATTATAATCTAAAGGATAAGGCTTTACCGCTTCAATTCTAAACAAATCGGCTCCTGTTTGCTCCTGAATATATTTTGCCAGTGTTTCTGTATTTTTCCCTTCAGACCAGGAATAATACACAATCAGCATTTTCTGATCTTTATTGGTTGCATAACCTGTTGTTGTTATCATGCTTACTAAATATAAAATAAATAAATAATAAATTGTTTTCATTGCATACAGTTTAAGTAGTTCATAATCTGCTTTCATCCATACAAATATAGAATAAGTCTAAAACGAACAGA
>CAMTPG010000257.1 GCA_947074335.1 uncultured Parabacteroides sp. | reverse complement strand
GATATGCATTTTGCAAAAGAAAAGCTTAAATTAACATCCGAAGAGTTTAATTCAATTGCTTCGGAAATACATAATGCATTAAAATAATTGCGGAATTTGCTAATAATGAAAAACTTTACTTATATTTGTGAGGTTTAATAAATGCAAAATCCGAAATTATATAAGAAATTAAAATATTCATTAGTGGTTTTTACTCATAAATTTGTTAACCTTGGAAGAAAGGCCCTCCTGTGACAGGACGGCCTTCCTCATTTTTACACACAATCGAAAAGTAAAACAAACCACGCATTGCAGTGGAATTTTGATTACACTGCAGTGAAATTAAAATTGCACTGCAGTGCATTGTTTTTGCCCGGTTATTAATCGGGTCTTTTTATTTAATCAATCTTCGTTATAGAAACGCTGCCGATCGATTTATTCTGAATATTCGGATTTCCCTTATACCGGATAGAGCCACCGCCTACAATATTTATATTAATATCATCGGTTACATCGGCTTCGAGGTTAGTAAAACCTGCCGATTCCACTTTCAGCGAAAGCGTAGCCAACTCAAGTGCATTGTAGTTATTTTTACCGGCATCCTGAATAATCAGGTTGTCTGTGCTGCCGCCAAAATTAAAAATACATGAACCTGCCGATTTGCAAATCAGCGTGTTTAAATTAATTTGTCCGGCGTTAACCGTGATATTACCGGCAATATTCAATTCGAGCTTTGGATATTCGGTATTATTCATCAGTTCAATATAGCCGGAACCTGCCGCATTGATTTCGCTCAGTTTTTCCGAATTTGTTTTAATCACCAGTTTTGTAGGCTGATGCATTCTAATCGAATTGTTCTGATTGTCTTTGAAATCAATTTTTAGTTGATTGTTCTTGCATTGAATATCGAAGAGCTCCATGATGTTGCTGTCTGTTTCAATCCACAAAGCAGGAGGCATCTGGTTGGCTTCATATTCTAATTTGAAATTCTGTGAAGCAAACATAATCTGTTCATAATCGCAAATCTCGAAGGATTGCGAAACAAGATTGCCATTGCCTTTTATACCTATCTTGGTACAATTGGTAAGCGAAAACAGACAAAACAGCATCAGTCCGAACGAAAGTATATGATTTTTCATAAAATGATGATTTAAATGGTGAAATTATTCCATGGCAAATTATTCCATGGCATAGCTGCCCACATAGTACCCAGTTGCACATAGTAATAGATGCTGATACCTACCGAGATGATCCAGAGTACAAATAATGTCCATTTGGCATTCTTGGCCAGGGGTTTTACGTTGAAGAACTGGGTGCAAATCAGATAAATCAGTGAAAATACCGGAATACCGATCAGTAAAATGCCGCCGATGCATCCGAAGATAGCCAAGCCAATAGGTGCATCCGGAAAGAGATTCAGACCAAAAGGCGAAATTGAATACAACAGACTTCCTCCGCCTGCAATCAAAGCAAAGAAGGCACACAGCAGGGCAAAGATGATAATTACCAAAACCGGCAAACAGATAATTCCGATCAGAATGGCACAGAATTTTATGATGAATCCCACGATCGATACTACGAGATCTCCTAATTTCTGAAGAAAGGAGCGGGGTTTGCCCGAGTTTACATAATCGTTTACATGATCAGAAACTTTTTCGAAGCCGTCGGTCACGGTTTTTCCGATATTCTCCATCGTGACCTGTTCGCCGCGCATCAGCAGTTTATCGGTTGCCGTACGTGCCACGGGT
The DNA here is from genome assembly GCA_947074335.1 of uncultured Parabacteroides sp. Lineage (GTDB taxonomy): Bacteria > Bacteroidota > Bacteroidia > Bacteroidales > Tannerellaceae > Parabacteroides. The sequence goes on along the minus strand of CAMTPG010000257.1, from coordinate 2,381 downwards.
ACTACAATCCATAAAATCAGATAAATCAGAACAATCGGTGCATAAGGAATAAAGAGAAAAAGAATCATTACCAGACGAACAGCTGTTACATCCCAGTTCAGATAAGCTGCAATACCGCCGGCTACACCGCCCAGAATGCGGTTGTCGGGATCGCGCATCAGTCGCTTTTTGCCGAAATTATGCGGAATTTCCTGCTCTTCGCGGTTGTGCGTTTTATGTTGTTTCTGCTGTGTGGGTTCTTCTACCTCTTCCGCATCATCAAACAACTCTTCTGGTTTGCCCAGACGGTCGATTACTTTTTCAACCTGATCAATCGAAATCACTTCGTAACCGAGACGAATGCGTTCGCCGAACAGCTCGGATATACGCATTTCAATATCATTCATAATCTCTTCTGAACCCTCTTCTTTGCGGAAATGGATCCGGAGGTTTGTCAGGTATTTATCCAATAACTGATAAGCATCTTCATCAATATTGAAAACACTTCCTCCTAAATTAACTGTAAGTGTCTTTTTCATTTTGTCTCTGTTTAAATGTTACGAATATGATTAATTGTATTATTTAACTCGTCCCAGGAGTTTTCAAGCTCACCCAGAAATAATTCTCCCTTCGGCGTGAGTTGGTAATATTTTCGGGGCGGTCCCTGAGTAGACTCTATCCATTGATAACTCAATAATTCGCTGTTTTTTAATCGCGTAAGCAGTGGATAAAGAGTTCCTTCAACAACGATCAGTTTAGCCGCCTGTAATTTTTGAATTATATCAGAGGTGTAGGCCGGCTCTTTTTTTAGAAGCAACAGAATACAATATTACAGAGTTCCTTTCCGCATTTGTGATTTTACATTCTCTGCATTCATACTTTTATTATTAGTTATGGCACAAAAATATGTATTACCTGTGTACTATGCAATACATACTACTATATTTAATATATATTAACATGTATGTTGCACAAAATCAGAAGATATGTGTAAAATATGGAGATGTATATTGTTATTTAATATCAGAATAATGTATTTTTGTCTCAACAATTCAAAACTGTGTATATATGATCTACTATCATTATGCCGAATTAGTTTATCGGCAAGCTGAAAAATATGGTTCCAGAACTGCGTTGAAGCATCGGGATAAAGCAACCGGTAAATGGTTGAAAATATCCTGGCGCGAATTTGCGGAAAAGGTGACGTTGACAGCACAGGCGATGGCCGAATTCGGATTAAATGTTCAGGATAAAGTGGGTGTTTATTCTCAGAATATGCCTCAATGTTTATATACGGATTTCGGTGCTTATTCAAACCGTGTGGTTTCCATTCCGATGTATGCAACCAATTCGTCCGGACAAATTGATTATATTATTAATGATGCAGAAATCAGCACGGTTTTTGTTGGTGAACAGTTACAATATAATAACGCCTATAAAGTTCAGAAAGAATCTCAGTTTTTGAAACGTCTGGTTATATTTGATCCGAATGTTAAAATTAATCCGGATGATAAAACCTCCATTTATTTTGATGATTTTCTGAAGTTGGGCGATAATAGTCAGGCTGAAAGTACAGTGAAAATCCGTATTAACGAAGCTACTCCAGAGGATTTGGCTACAATTATCTATACATCCGGTACAACCGGCGAGCCGAAAGGTGTAATGTTGCATCATTCCAATTATCTGGAAACAATGCGCATTCATGATATCCGATTGCCTCAGGTTACCGATAAAGATACATCAATGAGCTTTTTGCCGATGACACATATCTTCGAAAAGGCCTGGTGTTATTACTGCGTACATAAAGGTGTAAAGATAGCTATCAATCTTGACCCGAAAATGATTCAGCGTACATTACCTGAAATTCGTCCTACGTTAATGTGTAATGTTCCCAGATTTTGGGAGAAAGTTTACTCGGGAGTTGTTGATAAAATCAACTCTTCATCGGGAACTATGCAGAAAATATTCCGTGATGCTATAGCTACCGGCGAGAAATATAATCTGGAATATCGTAATAAATTTAAACGTCCTCCCCTTTGTCTGGCCTGGAAGTTTAAATTCTATAATGCTACGGTTTTCAAGTTGTTGAAGAAAGTATTGGGTATTGACCGGGGACGTTTATTCCCGGTAGCCGGAGCTCCTCTGGCTGATCATGTAAATCAGTTTTTGCATTCGGTAAATATTCCTATTGCTTACGGATATGGTTTGAGCGAAACTACGGCAACGGTTTGTTTCTATCCCGATCGCGGTTTTGTGATTGGTTCGATCGGTGAAATTATGCCTGAACTGGAAGTAAAAGTAGATCCGGCCAATAATGAAATCCTGGTAAAAGGTAAAACGGTAATGTCGGGTTATTATAAAAAACCGAAAGAAACAGCCGATGTATTTACAGCCGACGGATT
>CAMTPG010000256.1 GCA_947074335.1 uncultured Parabacteroides sp. | reverse complement strand
TTTATTTATGGTGTCGGCGGTAAAGGGATTATTGCACTGCTTACAAACGATCAGGTGGTGATTACCGAATCGGCGCAGTATTCTTTTTGGGTCATTATCATTCCGCTGGCCGGCTTTGCCGCCTTTTTATGGGATGGCATTCTGATCGGAGCCACGCGGACACGCTATATGCTGTATTCGATGCTGATTGCTTCGGCGGCTTTCTTTCTCTGTTATTTCATTTTCTATCCCCGCTGGCTCAACCATGCTTTGTGGTTTGCTTTTCTGGTCTATCTGTTTTTGCGCGGGGCGATGCAGTGGTTGTTCTGGAAATTGCGTGTGGAAAAAAAAGCCGGATGAGATAAATCCCATCCGGCCTGCAGGTATGTTATATAAACATTATGATCTGTAATCTGCCAGTTCATCGGCTTTGAAAGCTTTGATGAAGGCTTCATGTTTATCCACTTCAGCAGCGGCATAGTTCAGATAAACACGGGCTGATTTGCCGAACAGCTCGGGTGCACGTGTGGCATCCTGAATGAGCAGATGCGACATAATACAATGCGATGCCATCTCCATCAGGCGGCGTGCCAGAAAATCGAGCAGCTCCTGGTTTTGTTCGCCTTTGATCTGATTGGTGCAGGCTTCAAATTTATCGGCCATGCTGTTGAGGCGGGCCATCAATCCTTCGAATTCAACTGCACACGGAATATTTTCGTATTCGCGGATTGTTGCCAGATATGAACCGTTGGTTACATAACGGATAGCAGCCACGGTCTGCAGCTGTGTTGTTCCTTCATAGATCGAAGTGATGCGTGCATCGCGATAAATGCGCTGACAGGCATATTCCATCATGAAGCCCGAGCCGCCGTGAATCTGAATACAATCGTAGGCATTCTGATTGGCATATTCGGAGTTCATCCCTTTGGCAAGGGGCGTGAAACTGTCAGCCAGCTTGGCAAATCGTTTCTGCTCCTGACGCTCTTCGGGTGTAAGTTTTCTGTTGTGTGCAATATCATCCAGTGCTTTGTAGATGTCTACATAGCGTGAGGTTTGATAAAGCAGTGCGCGACCGGCGTCGAGTTTGGCTTTCATGATCGAAAGCATATCGTATACGGCCGGGAATTCGATGATGGCTTTGCCGAATTGTTTGCGGTCTTTTGCATAGGCCAGACCTTCGTCGTAAGCCGCCTGACTTAATCCGACTGATTGTGCGGCAATACCCAGACGGGCACCGTTCATCAGCGCCATAACGTATTTAATCAATCCCAGTTTGCGATCGCCTACTAATTCGGCTTTGGCATTTTTATAGACCAGTTCGCAGGTTGGTGATCCGTGGATACCTAATTTATTTTCGATGCGGCGTACATCAACACCACCATCTTGTTTATCATAAACAAACATGGAAAGACCGCGGCCATCTTTTGTGCCCTCTTCCGAGCGGGCCAGTACCAAATGCAGGTCGGCATCGCCATTGGTGATGAAACGTTTTACGCCGTTCAGTCGCCAGCAGTTTTCCTGCTCATCAAACGAAGCTTTCAGCATAACCGATTGCAGATCGGAACCGGCATCCGGCTCTGTCAGGTCCATCGACATGGTTTCGCCTTTACAGATGCGCGGGATAAAGCGGCTGTGCTGATCTTCGTTGCCAAATTCGTATAAGGTCTCGATGCAATCCTGCAGCGACCAGATGTTGCCAAAGCCTGCATCGGCAGCAGCTACGATTTCGGCGCACATGGTGTAGGGCGTAATGGGGAAATTCAAACCGCCGTATCGGCGCGGCATCGTCATTCCGTTCAGGCCGGCTTTTACCATGGCATCCAGGTTTTCCTGTGTGCCTTTGGCATATGTAACACGACCGTTGGCGCAGTGCGGACCCTCTTCGTCTACACCTTCTGCATTGGGAGCAATGATATCGCCGCTAATCTCGCCGGTGATTTCAAGTACTTTATCATACGAGTCCATGGCATCGTGATAATTCAGCGGTGCATGGTGGAATTCATCTTTATCCTGGTAATTGCGCTCTTTGAGTTCGCAAATACGTTCCATCATCGGATTATTGAGATGGAATCTCAGCTCGGGTATATCTGTATAAAAATTAGCCATCTCTTATTTGGTATTCTGTTTATAGTATTTAATCAATTTAGGAACAACTTCTTCCACAGTACCGTTAATCACATAATCGGCAATGGTATTGATCGGTGCATTCTCATCATTATTTACAGAGATGATGATACCTGCTTCCTGCATACCCGCAATGTGCTGGATCTGTCCGGAGATACCGCAGGCGATATAAAGTTTGGGACGAACCGTGATTCCTGTCTGTCCGATCTGACGGTCATGGTCGCAGAAACCGGCATCGATAGCCGCGCGACTGCCACCCACTTCGGCATGCAGCTCTTTCGCCAGGTCGTACAACATATCAAAACCCTCTTTCGATCCCATACCATAACCGCCGGCAATCACGATAGGAGCGCCTTTCAGGTTATGTTTGGCTTTTTCCACATGGCGGTCGATCACCTTCACCACATAATCCGTTTCGGGAACGAATTTGGCTACATCATGCTTAATTACTTCGCCTTTGTAAGCCGGATCGAGGATCTCTTTCTTCATCACACCTTCGCGAACGGTAGCCATTTGCGGGCGATGTTCGGGATTAATGATGGTGGCCACAATATTTCCACCGAATGCGGGACGAATCTGATACAACAGATTTTCGTATACTTTTCCTGCCTTCTTATCTTCGTGCGAACCGATTTCGAGCGAAGTACAGTCGGCCGTCAGACCGCTATGCAACGCCGAAGAGACGCGCGGACCCAGATCTCGTCCGATCACTGTTGCGCCCATCAGACAGATTTGCGGTTTTTCGGCTTTGAACAGATTGATCATGATCGATGCGTGAGGCAAAGAGGTATAAGGAAACAGACCCGGTGCATCAAAGATGTGTAGTTTATCCACACCATAAGGCAGAATCTGTTTGTCGATAGCATCTAATTTATCGCCGGCCACTACCGCTTCGAGCGCACAGTTTAACTGATTGGCTAACTTACGGCCTTTGGTCAGCAGTTCGAGACTTACTTCGGCAACTGTTGTGCCTTCAAGTTCACAATATACAAATACGTTATTCATAATTTTATCCGATTGTATGGTTAGCGATCAGTTCAACAATCATTTCTTCGATCTCTACATCCGTGCCGTTGATCGTTTTGCTCTCTTTAGCCGTGAAAACGATATTTTCGATAGTCTTCACTTTAGTCGGAGAACCCGATAAACCACACTGACTTACATCACCGTCTACATCGGCCACACTCCATTCGGCAATATTCAGATAAGGACGAGCCTCATGCAATCCGGGATGGGGATGATTTTCGATCTGTGCCATTTCCTGTGCACCGAGTGCGTGTTTGTATTTCATCACCAGTTTGGCATTGCGCGGGCGACAGGGAGCTGCCGAACCGTTCACGGTGATTACGATAGGCAACGGCCCTTCCACGGTTTCTACGCCACCATCAATATGACGTTTAACCCGGATGCTTGCAGCCTCTTTGTCTACATGCAGAATCTCCTCGGCATACGTAATCTGCGTCAGTCCCAGTTTCTCGGCCACCTGCGGACCAACCTGTGCTGTATCGCCGTCGATAGCCTGACGACCACCGATGATTATGTCGAACTCTTTAATTTTACGGATAGCTGTGGCCAATGCATACGAAGTAGCCAGTGTATCGGCACCTGCAAATGCACGGTCAGTTAATAAATAGCCGCCGTCGGCACCGCGAAATAATCCTTCGCGAATGATTTCGGCAGCACGGCCGGGACCCATGGTAAGCATGGTTACGGTTGTGCCGGGATAAGCATCTTTTATACGTAATGCTTGTTCCAGGGCATTCAGGTCTTCCGGGTTAAAGATAGCGGGTAAAGCAGCGCGATTGATAGTTCCGTCCGCTTTCATCGCATCCTTTCCCACATTGCGTGTATCCGGAACCTGTTTCGCTAAAACAATAATTTTAAAACTCATAGTAGTGGATATTAGATTTCATTACTCCGGTCATTGAAAGTCGTCAGACTTTTTACGACCGGCTGCAAAAATAATTAAACATTTTTTAAAACAAAGCACTTTTTCCTAAAAATGCACACTTAAG
>CAMTPG010000255.1 GCA_947074335.1 uncultured Parabacteroides sp. | reverse complement strand
TCGATCGTGAAATTTACAATTACGCGGCCTTCTATACCCATTTGTAGTGCATCGGCCGGATAGCACAGGTTGTCCGTCATATAATTCAATAAAGCCGGTTGTCCGCCCGGAAATTCGGCAAAAATAATTTCTTTGTGGGCAGGCGTAAGTGCTGTTGCGTTATTTTCAGTATTTTGTCGCGCTGAATCATCGGAAGGAAGCGTCGGACAACTGCCATTTAAAATCGGCAGCAACAAACAACATTTCAGGTAGTTTGAATAGGTGGAATCTTTTGTGTTATTCATAAGTGCTTCGGTTTATATAGAATATTGTGTTTAATATGTATGCTCTAAAGTTAATAAACTATTTTTATTTCCCATCATTTTTTCTTATAGTAATTTAGTCAGAATCGAATATTTAAGATTTATAGTTACTATTTCATGACAATATTGTATCGTTTTGAATGAATTTGAGAATTTGAGACAATGCAAACGTATTTTATTCATTGATTTTTTGCAGGATATCGAAAATAGAAAATGATTCAGAATATGTTTTCAATCAAAAATATCTCTATCTTTGATACAAACAATTCCCTTTTCGGAAGGAATTATCCGGGGCGTGTCGGTTCAATCAGGTTTCCAGACGGATTGAACGGCATGCCTTTTTTGTTTACCTGCCCGAAAAGAGAATTGTAAGAAAGGGATCGGTTAATTGAGTGAGAAGCTGATCGGCAAGGTGTATTTTACACGCACACGCTTGTCATTTTGTTCGCCCGGAATCCATTTCGGCATGTGCTCGATCAGTCGTACGGCTTCGGCATCCAGTTGCGGATCAAGTGATCGCACTATATTCACATCCGAAAGGGAGCCATCGGTATTTACAATAAAGTTTACGATAACCCGTCCCTGTTTTCCCTGTTGTTGTGCTTCGGCGGGATATTTCAGGTTTTGAGCCAGGTAATCGAACAGAGCCGTATTGCCACCGGGATATTCAGGCATTTTTGCCACGGCAGTGAATACAGGATCAGACGGAGCATCCTGCGCTCCGGTCCGGGCTGATACTTTTGCAGTATCCTGCGAAATTGTAACTTGTGCATCCGCTGCGCCGGACGAAACCGGATCGATGCGCGACATCACTTCCAGATTACTGCCGAATAGCAACAGTCCGGTAAGCGGTAAAAGCAACAGATACTTTCCTTTTCGGTTGCTTTGGGTGGGTTTCATGTTTAACATACCAATTCTCTTTTTAAGGGGTAAAACACTAAATGAATGATATAATGTAGCAATCATTGTTTGCGGTTGTTCCATACCAAGCAGATGGTACTGGTATTTTTTCTTGTCGAATCCGGCTTCTACCACCTGCCGATCAGCCAGATATTCATGATTCATCCGAATTTCGCGCTTCAGCAGCCAGGCAGCAGGATTAAACCAGCAAACCATCGAAACCAGTTCGATCAGCAGATTATCCAGTGAATGTAATTGCCGAATGTGGGTTTGTTCGTGCTTCAGCACTTCGCTCAGTGCACGGCTTTGCAACAGCCGGTCGCCGATAAACAGCAGCCCGAAGAAGGAGAAGGCCTCATCCGAAGCAGGCAGAGCATACACCGGTTGCAATCCGCAGTTTTGTTTTTTGCAGCGGCGGGTAAGGCGGAACAGCTGTATCAGCTCGATGCATAAACGAATAAAAAGTACCAGTATACCCATGATCCAGATTACGATGCAGCCGGTGAGGATGAGTGGAAGCCAGACAGCCGGCTTTTCGCCTGCCGCCGTTGCTCCGGCCGAAATATTTATTTCGGGTGCATGGAATAACAATGCCTCTACCGGATCGGAAGATCCCGAAAACCAGGCTGCCAGATCGGCTCGCAGACTTAACCATCCGCTCAGATCAATCAGCGGATAAAGCAGCGAGATCAGCAAAACGGCCAGCAGGGTGAAGCGTTTCAGATTGAAAAAGGAGTCGTTCCGAAAACCCAGCCGGTAAATTAAAAAGCCTGAAAGCAATCCGATATTGACCTTCAGCAGATAGATAAAGAATGCGGTTTCCATCGTAAATGTTTGTTTGGGTTATTCTTCGTTTTCAATTTGATTGATCAGATCATTCAAATCGGCTTTTGAGAGCTTCCGGTCGTTCACAAAAAAGGAGACCAGTTCTTTATAGGAGCCGGTGAAGTAATTATGCACGACGTTCGACATGAATGTACGTTTATAATCGGCTTCGTCGATAAGCGGTGTATATTGCAGAATCGTTCCGAAGCGATGGCCTTGCACATAGCCTTTCTTTTCCAGATTACGCACCACCGATGCCAGACTGGTGTATGGCGGACGCGGTTCGGGCATTTCGTTGAGTATATCGCGAATGAAACAGGGTGTGAGTTTCCAGATATACAACATTACATCTTCTTCTTGTGCTGTGAGTCTTTCCATCTGTCTCTATGTTTTTGTAAAACAATCTACTATTTTTTAGCAAAGCTACGATATTTTCGTAGACACGCAATTTTTAGTAGATTAAATTGTGTTAAATTTATTACATCTGCCGGATTATGATTTTAGAGAAATATTGATTAGATTTGTTTTCGACAATAAAATATGCAATATCCGGCTTCATTTTTAATGCATACAGCATGATTATCCGGTGACTTGCTGACCGGTTTATAGCAAAAACAATCAAACTAATACATTATATCTATATGAAGAGAAGAGCTTTTATGAAAACAACCGGCCTGATGGCCTTTGCCGGAGGAAGTCTGGCAGGTTTAACCCGATGTACACCTGCATCGAAAGGTACCGAACAGCAGCCGGCCGGTCTGCAAAAGGGAGAGATTTTGCATACAGTGATTTTCGATCTGAAATATCCTGTAGCCTCCGCCGAAGCGAAACAGTTTCTGGCAGACGGCACGGCGATTCTGACCAAAGTGCCCGGCGTGGAGGATTTTCAGGCGTATCGCCAATGCAGTCCAAAGAATGATTATCAGTATGGTTTCTTTATGCGTTTCAAAGATCAGCAGACGTTCGATGCCTATACGGCGCATCCCGATCATTGTAAATTTGTTACCGAACGCTGGGATACCGAAGTTACCCGCTTTCAGGAATCGGATTTTGAACAATTATAGTATCTTTGCGGGGAATTAACACAATACCCATGAAGAACATTTTAAATTTATTTTTAGCTTTTTGCATGGCATGCACTGCTTTTGCCTGCGACAGCAATTCGGATGTTACACCCGAAAACGATTCCAAAGAAGAAAAAGATTATGACATGAGCGGATTTGCCCGCGGTGCCGATGTAAGCTGGCTGACCGAAATGGAACACGACGGCGTTCAGTTTTATACGCTCGACGGCGAACCGGCAGAATGTATGTGGCTGCTGCGCGAACTGGGCATGAATGCAATCCGTCTGCGTGTCTGGGTAAATCCGGAAGGCGGCTGGAACAACAAAGCCGATGTATTGAAAAAGGCGTTGCGTGCCGATGCATTGGGATTCAGACTGATGATTGATTTTCATTACAGCGACTGGTGGGCCGATCCGGGCAAACAAACCAAGCCGGCTGCCTGGCAATCTCTTTCGATGGATGCACTGAAAGAGGCGGTTGCTGCGCATACAGTTGATGTGCTTTCAGAACTGAAAGCCAACAACATAACGCCCGAATGGGTGCAAGTGGGCAACGAAACCGGCAACGGTATGTTGTGGGACGAAGGCAAAGCCGAAAGCAATATGGCCGGTTATGCCGAACTGAATAATGCCGGATATGATGCGGTGAAATCGGTTTTTCCCAATACACAGGTAATTGTTCATGTACATAACGGATATGATAAGAATTTGTTTGCCTGGCTGTTCGACGGTCTGCGCAATAACGGCGGCAAATGGGATGTGATCGGCATGTCGCTTTATCCCGAGCCATCCGACTGGGAAACGCTGACACAAAGTTGCCTGGAAAATGTAAAGGGGCTGATCAGCCGGTATAATACGCCGGTTATCATCTGCGAAGTGGGCATGTCGCGTAATCAGGCTGCTGTTTGCAAATCATTCCTTACCCGACTGATTACCGAAAGCAAAGCCATCGATCGCTGTCAGGGTGTTTTGTATTGGGAACCGCAGGGATTCGAGAAATGGTCGAATTATGATAAATCGGCATTTTCTGACAGCGGCCG
>CAMTPG010000254.1 GCA_947074335.1 uncultured Parabacteroides sp. | reverse complement strand
TTCTTCCAGGGCGTAGGTAAACGCGATTACTGGCAGGGCAGTTATTATTTCTGGGGCGTAACCAATAATATGTGGTGGTCGGCCGGATTAAAAGAACACACAGATTATTTCCGTGCCGAAGCATCGAATGATCTGAGTGCCAATCTGAATGCTTACTATCCGCGTCCGGTTTTCGGAACCAGCAAAAATCAGCAGGTTCAGTCACGCTATCTTCAGAATGCGGCTTACATTCGTCTGAAAAATGTGCAGTTGGGCTATTCCTTGCCGTCAAACTGGATCAATCGTTTCTATGTATCGCGTCTGCGTCTGTTTATATCGGGCGAAAATTTATGGACCGGAACAAAAATGGCTAAGATGTTTGATCCCGAAACCGTTAGTGGCGGTAGCGATGGTAATGGTAACGCTTATCCGCTGCAAAGAACATTCTCGTTTGGTGTTAGTGTAACTCTTTAATTTAAACAGTCAATAATAATGAATACAATTATAAAATATATGGCATTGGTTGCCGTTACAGGTACTCTGTTTTCCTGTAATGATTATCTGGATGAGCAACCTACTTCTTCAATCTCCCCCGAGGTTTATCTGAATGAAGAATCCCAACTGGCGGCTTATGCCAACGGTTTATATACTGATATTTTGCCTTCACACGGCAATTGGAGCTATGGTACTTTCGGCGAAGACAGACACACGGATAATCAGGCTGCAACATGGTCGCATGATCGCTTTGTACCCGGACAATATAAAACATCGCAAAACGAAAGCGGTACTGTATCCGATAAAATATGGTAATTCAAACGCATCTATAGCTGTAATTATTTTCTTGAAAATGTATTGCCGCGTTACGAAAAGAACGAAATCACCGGCTCGCACGATAACATCCGTCATTATATCGGCGAAATCTATTTCATGCGTGCGCACGAATATTTCAAACGCTATCAGATGTTAGGCGACTTCCCAATTGTGGATAAAACACTTGAAGATGATATGGAACAGCTGGTTGAAGCCAGCAAACGTATGCCTCGTAATGAAGTGGCCCGTTTCATCCTCTCGGATCTGGATAAGGCCATCGATTATATGGAAACTACGCCCGACAGCCGTCGTACGCGTATTAATAAAGAAGCTGCATTGTTATTAAAATCGCGTGTAGCCCTGTTCGAAGGAACCTGGCTGAAATACTTCAAGGGAACGGCATTTGTTCCCAATGGCGATGGCTGGCCGGGAGCTTCAAAAGCCTATAATTCGGGCTATCAGTTCCCTTCTGGAAATATCGACAACGAGATCAATTTCTTCCTCGAACAGTCTATGAATGCCGCTTCAACAGTATCGAATATGTTCTCGCTGGTTACAAATACAGGTCATATCCAGCAATCGCAAACCGAAGCCGTAAATCCGTATATGAATATGTTCGGCGACGAAGATCTGACCGGATACAGCGAAGTGCTGTTATGGCGTCAGTATGATATTTCGCTGAGTACACATTGCGTGGTAGTTGCAGCTCAACACGGTAATTACGGCGTGGGTGTAACACGCGGTCTGGTAGACGGATTCCTGATGGCAAACGGATTACCAATCTATGCCAATGCAAGCGGATATAAAGGCGATGATAACATTATGAATGTACGCATTGATCGCGATTCACGTCTGAACCTGTTCCTGAAAGAACCCGGACAGCTCAATATTCTTTACGAAGGTAATGGTACACATGCCGTTCCGGTTGAACCGGTTCCGGATCTTACAGCCGGTAACGACGAAAATGTATACAATACAGGTTATGCTTTGCGTAAAGGTAATTCCTATTATCAGAAACATTGTCCGAATGGCGGTTCGTTTACAGGTTCAATCACTTTCCGCGGGTCAGAAGCTTATCTCAATTATATGGAAGCCTGCTATGAACGTTACGGTTATCTGGATGATCGCGCTAAAGAATTCTGGCGTGCATTGCGCGACCGTGCACATGTAGATACAAATTTCGATAAAACCATTACGGCTACTGTAGTGAGCGAAGAGGCGAAAAACGACTGGGGAGCTTATTCGGGCGGTCGTCTGATTGATGCTACCTTATATAATATCCGCCGCGAACGTCGTTGCGAACTGATGGCCGAAAGCCTGCGCTTCATGGATTTGTGTCGTTGGAGAGCGATGGATCAGATGATACAAACTCCGTATCACATCGAAGGTATGAAGATCTGGGGCGAAATGCAAAACTGGTACCTGAACGATGACGGCTCATCGAAACTGGTTTACGGTATTGACAACTCATCGGCTAATGTATCTGAACCTTCGCGCAGTCAGTATCTGCGTCCGTACGAAAAAGCATCGGGATCTCTGGTATACGATGGTTACAGATGGGCAATGGCACATTATCTTTCACCGATTTGCATACAACATATGTTAATAACTGCGGGTGGCACTGATTTGTCAGATTCTCCGGTTTATCAAAATCCGGGTTGGCCTTCAGTAGCTAATTTGGGCGCAGAGTTTTAAATGAGGGAGACTTACATCTTGTAAGTTGTTAGATTTAAGTTTGGTTTAAATCCGGATTATTCCTTTGTCCTGGGAAACAATTGGAATAGTCCGGATTTTTTTATTATCCGTTTCAATTTTTTTCTCATGAAATTATATACAATTCTTTTTAGTCTGCTGGTTGCCTGTCGCATACTGGCTTCGCAACCGGTAGTGCCGGGCGCCGTCTGGAATGATACGAACGGCAATCCGATCAACGCCCACGGCGGCGGAATCCTGTTCGATCAGGGCACTTATTACTGGTACGGCGAGTTTAAAAACGATTCAACCGGACGCGCTATGGATGGCGTTTCCTGCTACTCGTCGGCCGATTTAATGAACTGGAAAAACGAAGGACTGGCATTAAGCGTGATGCCGCAGGGTTCGTTCAGCGATATCGAACAGGGATGCATTCTGGAGCGCCCCAAAGTAATTTATAATCCGGAAACCGGGAAATATGTGATGTGGTTTCATCTCGAACTCAAAGATCGCGGATATGCTGCAGCACGCGCAGGCGTAGCTGTGAGCGATACGCCGGCCGGTCCATTCCGTTTTCTCTATTCGTATCGTCCGTGTGCCGGTTCATGGCCCGAAAATTTATCGCAGCCCGAACGCGAATCCACAACCACCGAATCTGATTTTGCCGAATGGTGGACACCCGAATGGATGCAGGCCGTGAAGAACGGACTTTTTGTGCGTCGTGATCTGCAGGGCGGACAGATGGCGCGTGATATGAATCTTTTCGTCGATACCGACGGCAAAGCCTATCATATTTATTCTTCGGAAGAGAATCTGACACTGCATATTGCCGAACTCACACCCGATTATCTGAGTCATACGGGTCGCTATATCCGTATCTTTCCCGGCGGACATAACGAAGCGCCTGCTCTTTTTACTAAAGATGGCCGCTATTATATGATCACCTCCGGCTGTACGGGCTGGGATCCGAACGAGGCGCGTTTGTTGAGCGCTCCTGCGTTGTGGGGACCCTGGGAGCAACATCCCAATCCTTGTCGCGGCGAGGATGCAGCGCTTACTTTTCACTCGCAAAGTACCTGCGTGTTGCCGGTTGCCGGCAAACCGGATACCTTTATTTATATGGGCGATCGCTGGAATCCGCGCTGTTTGATAGATTCGCGTTATATCTGGCTGCCAATCCGTTTTGAGAAAAATCTTCCGGTAATCGATTGGACGCCAGAATGGTATTTAAGCGTCTTGCCTTGAATCATCTACGCGATACATATTTTGATGGAAATGATCTGATGAGAATCGTTTTTAGAAGGTCTAAGTCTTTTTATTTCTACTGCATGGCTTGTCGGGCTGACTACTGTCAGCCCTACAAGCCCATTACATCCGATTGTTAAATGTATACCTCGAAAATAAGAGCAAATTTCCTGAATAAAAGCGAAAATAAAGTATGCTGAAGGTATAAATATAAGTTGTTGCAGAACACTTTAAATCAACGATTAAACCGGACAAGCGTGTATTTTGGTCATTCTAAATGAGCAGATGGGGAAAGGTCTAAAATAATTGTCTGATATATAACATGTTTTTCGGGTTGCATGATTATGCAAAATCAGACTTCGCGAATGAAAAAATATACAGTCGGTAATTACGTAAACCTATGAAAAATAAGGAAA
>CAMTPG010000253.1 GCA_947074335.1 uncultured Parabacteroides sp. | reverse complement strand
AAAAGGTCTTCCGACAATTGTCAAAAGGTCTTTCGATAATTATCAAAAGGTCTTCGGACAATTATCAAAAGGCCTTCCGACAATTATCAAAAGGCAAATGCCTTTACATGGCTCTTTCTTTCGATGGCAAAAAAGCTTTTTTCAGATGGCTTGCTGCTTACTGTTGCATGCCGCCGCCACCTGCATTGTTGTTGCCGCTTTCGCCCTGCATATTGTCATCGTTGGTGATGCCGCGACGCACTTTCTGAATCTGTCCCTTCATCGTTCCGAAACGATAGGAAACGCTCAGACTGAAATCGCGCGCATTACGCCAGTTTTTCGATACATAATGAAATCCTTCGCCATGCGTGGTGGTTTTCATTTCGATATGTTTCCAGAACGGGTTGTTGGCATTGAGTGTAACCGACAGTTTTTTATTAAGGAAATCTTTGCTTACACCCAGACCGGCAAAGTAAAATGCCGATTGTTTGGATTGCAGCTGGATGCGCGGACTAAAATAACCGCCGTTCACATTGATGCGGAAATCTTTGGGCAGGGTAAACTGCGTACCCGCGAAGATGCGGCCGCTCCAGCCGTCGTTCGACATATCGGTTGATTCGCTTTTCAGATCCACATAATCCACACCGCCGTTGGTATAGATGCGGAACCAGGTTGTGGGCGTCCAGTTGGCATACAGAAACAGCCCGATCTGGTTGCGTTTGCCTAAGTTGCCGTATGTATTCCAAAGTGCTCCGTTGTATTGCGAAAGCGGATTCGATTCGGCATAATCGGCAATGAAACTGTATCGCTCAATCGAATTATTTACGAAGGTGTAGTTCACACTGGCATTGATGCTGAATTTGCTGGCAAATTTGCTGTAGTTCAAATTCAGATTGTTACTTTTTTCGGAATCCAGATTCGGATTACCCTGCGAGATATTCAGCGGGTCGGTATCATTAATGTAGGGATTCAGAAACCAGATGCCCGGACGCTGGATGCGCATGTTGTAGCCCAGACGGAACTGGGTAGACATATCCATTTGGTAAGTAATTGTGGCGTTGGGTACTACGTCAAAATAATTTTTCTTAAAGTCCATGTCGTGATTGTGTGCATAGGTTACCTGCAGGCTGGTTCCTTCGGCACGAACGCCCACTTTCATTCCAAATTTCTGAATCTTCAGCTGATAACCCAGATAGGCGGAATAGATATGTTGGTTGTGACGGAATTTGCTGTCGTCGCGTACATTTTCTTCCCAAATCTGCAGTGAGTCACTGTAGATTTGTTCGTGCGTATCACTCTTATTCAGGCGGTTGATATATTTTACTCCGGCTTCTACCGTCTGATCTTTAAAGATCGGCGTGGTATAATCCACCTGGGCCGTATTTTCTATGGTCGAGGCTTTGTTTTTGTTTAACTTCGGGTATTCGGAAGCCAGGAAATAGTTGTAAACATCGTATAGGTCGGAACGGCTGTCGTTATCGCCCGGCGACTGGCTGAAGCGGTACGAGATAGTCAGCAGCTCATCTTTTTTGCGGGTGGAGTGCTGATAGTCTACATTAATGTCGGTCGATCCAAAGGTGTTTTTCGACTTACTTTTTCGGTCGAAGTGATAAAACGGATGCTCCGGATCGGTCGCAGTATAAAGATCGGCTGTCTGAGTCGCCCACATTTCCGAGTGCAGTTCCGATTTACTGGTCATATTGCCGCGAAACAGATTTGCACCCACGCTGATCAGATTCAGTGAATCGATTTCATAGCTTCCCTCCAGATAGCCATACTGAAAAGGTCCGCTCGATTTGGCTCGTCCGTTCTCTTTCAGCACCGAAGGCGAGCCGGTAAGCACATTATAATCGGTATGGCGTTCGCTGTACGAATCGTTCCAGGGCGAATTGTGTTTGTTGTAACCATAATTGGCCGTCAGTCCGAACTTGCCCGTTTTTAACGATACATAACCACCGCCGCCGAAGCTGCCCAGCATACTGGCATTGGCGCGCACGGTTCCGGTATATCCTTCGAACGCATTTTTAGAGGTGATGATGTTGATGATTCCGCCCACACCTTCGGCATCGTATTTGGCGCCGGGATCGGTGATGACTTCAATATTTTTGATCGAACTGGCCGGCATACTTTTCAACACATCCGAGGCGTTTGTGCCGCTCAGCAGGTTCGAGGGTTTGCCATTCATGTAGATTTTGTAATTCGACGACCCCTTCAGCTGGATATTATCTTCGCCATCCACAGTGAGCAACGGTACTTTACGAAACATCTCGAGTGCATTGCTGGTTTTTGCTTCCGGATCATCTTCGAGGCTGTAGGTGAGTTTGTCCACATCTACGCGTACCAGCGGTTTTTGTGCCGTAACAGTTACCTCTTTTACCATTTGCACATCATCCTGCATGTAGAGTTTGCCCAAATTGAGCGAACGCTGTGCATCTGTCAGGGTAAAATCGCGGAAAGCTGTTTTTTTGCCCAGCGATTCGATGGTCATGATGTATTTTCCCGGCGCACTCATTGAGGCGGTAAATTTGCCGTCATCGTCGCAGGCCAGCAGTTTTAAAGGGTTTTGAGGATCCGACGCCTGCGCAATGCGTAGTGTCGCATAAGGTACCGATTCATTGGAAAGGGAGTCAATTACCTGTCCGGTAATTGTAAAATTGCCTGCATTATTTTGTGCAGTAACAGCCAGGCAAACACACAACATCAGCCAGAGACTGATTAGTTTTTCTTTCATTAAATTGATTAAATTAAGTATTATAATTCGTGATTATTCGTAATTAGGCTCTGCAAATGTACAGTTATCTATGAGTTATGGAATTTGAATCGATTTAATTTTATTTAAAAGATGTATTCTAATGTTTGGAAAAGATTAATGCTTCTGTTATATTTGTTGGGAATCATTAATTTTTAAGCACTTATAATATGAAAAAAGTGAGTTTATTTTTACTGGTATCCTGCTTTTGTGCTGCATTGCAGGCGCAAAATCTGGAAGTTGTTGAGTTGATAACTCCGTCGAAAGACCGGGGCAGTTCGATTATGAAATCGCTTGCCGACCGACAGTCTGTACGCGAATTCTCTACAAAAAAGCTGAATAAACAGGATTTATCGGATCTGTTGTGGGCCGCCAACGGCATCAATCGTCCCGACGGACGACGCACGGCTCCTTCGGCCATGAATAAACAGGATGTGGATGTTTATGTGTTGATGGAAGAGGGTGCTTATCTGTATGATCCGCAAAAGCACGCATTGAAGCCTGTTTCGAAGGGCGATCACCGCAAACTGGTAGCCGGTCGTCAGGCCTCGGTAGCCGAAGCGCCCGTGATTCTGGTGCTGGTTTCGGATCTGGCTAAGTTTGATACCGTAAAAGATAAAGCACAATTATTTGGTGCAATGGATGCCGGTTATGTAAGTCAGAATATCGATTTGTTCTGTTCAGGCACCGGACTGGCCACTGTGCCGCGTGCATCGATGGAGGCCGAAGAACTGGCAAAAGCACTAAATCTCACCGCTGATCAGTTTTTAATGCTGAATAATCCGGTTGGTTACCCGAAATAAGCGGGGGAATGATTATTTTTGCCTAAAATTTGAAGATATGCCTGTTATTTTCCTGCTCTTAGCTGTATTCTATCTTTTAGGTAATATTTATGTTTTTATTCGGGGTGGCCAGGCGTTGGCTTCACAATCGGTAGGCGTAAAGGTATTGTTATCTGTTATCTATTGGTCGTGTGCATTGGCCATGATTGCCGGTGTATTGTTCCGAAATGCAAAACTGCCGGTAGCTGTAATGCACACGATTCATGAAGTAGGAACCGGGTGGCTGGTGTTTACTCTATATATGGTTTTTTTCCTGCTTTTCTTTGATCTGCTCAGGGTTTTCAACATCGTATTTAAGTATAGTGCATATCTGGCGTTCTTCCTGACACTTTGCTTATTGAGTTTCGGATATTATAATTATACGCATCCGAAGAAAAAAGTTATCAACATGACCTTAGGCAAACCCGTTGATAACAATCAACACCCTTTGAAGGTCGTTGCCTTTAGTGATATGCACCTTGGAAACGGCACTAATAAAGCGATGTTGAAGCATTATGTGGAGATGATCAATGCCGAAAAGCCCGATCTGATTTTGATTGGCGGTGATCTGATCGATAACAGTACCACGCCGCTTTATCAGCA
>CAMTPG010000252.1 GCA_947074335.1 uncultured Parabacteroides sp. | reverse complement strand
GCAATACAGAGCTGGCCCGCTTCTCGGTCGATTCGGAACGATGGGGTGATTTTCTGATTGCCATTTTCGATGAATGGATCAAAGAGGATGTAGGCAGTTATTACATTCAGCTTTTCGATGCTACTCTGGCCAACTGGGTTGGCGCGCAACCGGGTGTTTGTACACTGGCTGCTACCTGCGGACATGCCGGCGTTATGGAATTTAACGGCGATGTATATGCCTGCGATCATTTTGTTTTCCCCGATTATAAACTGGGAAATATCCATACCCAGACACTTACCGAAATGATGTACAGCGAAAGGCAGCTTCAATTTGGTGCCGATAAGCGGAAAGCACTTCCCCGCCAGTGCAGAGAGTGTGAATTTTTATTTGCATGCAACGGCGAATGCCCGAAAAACCGGTTTATGACAACTGCCGACGGAGAACCCGGACTCAATTATCTCTGCCGGGGTTACAAGAAATTCTTTCGCCATGTGGCACCTTATATGGATTTTATGAAACGGGAACTGATGGCCGAGCGGCCGCCTGCCAATGTGATGGAATGGGCAAAAGAGCAAAAAAACAGAATTAAATAATATGGATCTCGACAGACGAAAATTCTTTAAATCGGGTGGTTTAATGGCCATGAATGCCATAAAAACACCCGGTTTTCTGAAAGACAAACCCAATCCGGAAGTCAACGGATCGGAGGATATAACAAAAGCCATGGAACATTTTGGTGTAACTCAGAAGGATTTACATAAAGTGTTATCCGCAGCTCTCGAAAAAGGCGGCGATTATGCTGATCTCTTCTTCGAACATTCATTCCGGAATAACATCAGTCTGCAAGACGGTGCCGTAAACCGTGCCTCTTCGAATATTGATTTCGGGATGGGCGTACGCGTACTCTCGGGCGATCAGACCGGTTATGCCTATATCGAAAATATTACCCTCGAAGAAATGCTATCTGCTGCACGTACTGCGGCTCGCATTGCAACCGGAACAAACAGCCATAAAGAGATAAAGATGTTGGAACAACCCTTCATCTTTAATTATTATGATGTGGATAAATCGTGGGAAGAGTTTGCCGTAAACCAAAAAGCGCCTTTTCTGCAAAAACTGAACGACCGGATCTTTGCACTCGACAGTCGTGTACACAAAGTGATGGCTTCGCTGGGCGATACCACTTCTCATATTTTGTTTTGCAATTCTGAGGGACAGATCTATTACGATTATCGCCCGATGGTTACACTGAGTGCCATTTGTATCATGGAAGACAATGGACAGATTGAAAATGCATTTGCATCGCGTGCTTTCCGCATGGGAGCCGAATTCCTGAACGATGAGATCATTGAAGAGCTGGCGAACGAAGTTGTTGTGCGAACAGCCGTTTTATTCGATGCCATCAAACCTAAAGGCGGCGAAATGCCCGTTGTAATGGGCGCCGGCGGATCAGGTATCTTATTACACGAAGCGATTGGTCATGCTTTCGAAGCCGATTTTAATCGCAAAAACACCTCTATCTTTTCAGATCAGCTGAATAAAAAGATTTGCAATGAAAAGATAAATGTGGTGGACGATGGCACTATTCTTTTCAACCGCGGTGCAGTAAATATTGATGATGAAGGTATTTTGGGACAGAAAACCTATATCGTAAAAGAGGGTGTATTAAACAGTTATCTACACGATCGAATCAGTGCTAAACATTATGGCATCCCGTCGACAGGCAACGGCCGGCGCGAATCATTCCGCATGATGCCGGTTCCGCGTATGCGTGCCACCTATATGGAAGCCGGCGATGTATCGGAAGAGGATATGATATCAACGGTTAAACAGGGTATTTACGCCTCTAACTTTACCAACGGTCAGGTACAGATCGGTGCAGGCGATTTCACCTTCTTTGTAAAAAGCGGATATCTGATTGAAAACGGAAAACTCACCCAGCCCATAAAAGATATCAATATCATCGGCAACGGTCCGCGTGCATTGGCAGATATCACAATGGTGGGAAACAATTATAAAATGGATAACGGCACCTGGACCTGTGGCAAAGACGGTCAATCATGTCCGGTTACCTGCGGCATGCCTTCGGCACTGGTAAGCAAACTAACTGTGGGAGGAGAAAACTGATATGATTACAGAAGATAATAAAAAACTGGCTCACTGGGCTATCGAATTTGCCTTGAAAAACGGTTGTAATGCTGCACGGGTAAGTCTGTATAACGGAACCAGCAGCTCATTCGAAGTGCGTGATATGCGCATCGACAAACTGCAACAAGCCTCCGAAAATAATATGATTATCCAGCTGTTTGTGGATGGCCGCTTTGGCTCTTTCTCCACCAACCGACTGAATAAAACTGAACTGGAAAACTTCATTCTGAATGGCATCCTCTCTACCTGTTATTTATCGGAAGACCGGGCACGCACACTGCCCGATCCCGCACGGTTTTATACCGGAGGCGGTGCCGATTTGCAACTGATGGATCCGCGGTTTGATGCAGTTAAACCCGACGAAAAAGTAGCCCTGGCCATGTCGGTCTGCGAAGAAATCATGGGGAAAGACAATCGCATTATTTCTGCCAATGCCGCTTACAGCGACGAAAAAGATTATAAATATCTGATCACCAGCAACGGATTCGAAGGTGAAGCCTGCGGTTCATCTTTTAATGTGAGTGCCAGTGTCAGCATCAAAGGCGAAAATGAAGCCCGTCCCGAAGCCTATTGGTTCGATTCGTCGATCTGTTTCGATACATTGATTAAAACCGGCATCGGTACTAAAGCCCTTGAGCGGACATTACGCAAACTGGGACAAAAAAAGATTGCATCCGGAAAATATGATATGCTCGTTGATCCGCTTTGTTCAGGCCGCCTGCTCTCGCCGGTTATGGATGCACTGTATGGATCTTCCATTCAGCAGAAAAATTCGTTCATGCTGGATAAAATGGATCAGCAGGTATTTAATTCGCGAATGACGCTGCTGGATCAGCCTCATCAGCCCGGAAAAGTGGGTGCCCGTTATTTTGACGGAGAAGGAATTGCCACTTCCGACCGGGCCGTATTTGATCAGGGCGTTTTAAAAACCTATTACATAGATACCTATGCAGCCAATAAACTGCAAATGGAGCCTACCATTGCCAGTCCGTCTATACTTTCTGTTCAGCCCGGCGAAAAAAACCTGCAGGAACTGATTGCATCCATGAATAAAGGCATATTAATCACCGGATTTAATGGCGGGAACTGCAATTCATCTACGGGCGATTTCTCGTACGGCATTGAAGGTTTTCTGATTGAACAGGGAAAAGAAACCCAACCGATTTCGGAAATGAATATTACCGGCAATATGATTTCGCTTTGGAATGCATTGCTGGATGCCGGCAATGATCCGCGCGATTATTCAAGCTGGCGCATCCCTTCGCTTCTTTTCGAAGGAATTGATTTCAGCGGATTGTAAACGATTACAATATACAAATCGCCGTTATTCCCTTTTACAGAAGAATAACGGCGATTGTATTTTATCCGTTCTTCCGGCCGACGGATCAGAGCGGGAATGATTATCCGGAGCGAAATCTCAGATTAATAAATAAACAGCCATAAAATGGCAAACACCGCCTGCCAGTACAAACAGATGCCAAAGCGGATGCATGTATTTATGTGTATCGAAAAAGAAACAAACGCTGCCTAAAGTATAAGCCGCTCCGCCGGCAATCAGCCAGTAAAAAATGTCCATCTTTTCGTTCACCTGCAACCAATGCAACAAAGGCTTGAAAGCAATCACAATAATCCAGCCCATCACCAGGTAGCAGGCTGTCTTCAGGTGATTTTGCTTACGCATATGTCTGAAACTTTGCGATATACCCACAATAGCCGAAAACCAGACAATACTAAAAATGACCCATCCCCATGCACCCTCCTGCCGTAACGCCAATAATGAAAAAGGCGTATATGTTCCGGCAATATATAAGTAAATGGCACTGTGATCAAATCGCCGTAAGAGTCTTTTTTTGCGTGCCGATGTAGCTGCATGATATAAAGCCGATGCAGCAAACGAAGTAAGCATACCTATCGAATAGACAGTCATGGTGTTAATCACCCACCAGTTATTTGTGGGCACAGCTTTCATCATCAGAAAGAAAACACCCACTAAGCCCAATAAAACGCCGCCGCCATGTGTTATTACATT
>CAMTPG010000251.1 GCA_947074335.1 uncultured Parabacteroides sp. | reverse complement strand
GTCATGGCAAAAGGACCGTACATTAAAGTACCCACCCACATCGGATCAGGCTGTACCATTTCGCCGTTTGCTCCCATGATTGTTGTTTCCAGTTTATCAGGACCGTAATCAATGTATTTTGTAAAGGGCATGGTGATTTCTACCACATCATCGGTAGTCCAGTTGCGTGCCGGAATAGATACATACGATCCGGGACGATATTCGGAAGCCACTGATTTTCCGTTTAACTGCACATCAAAACCTTCGGTTGCCCAATAGGGAACACGCAGTTTCATTTCGAAATTGGCAGCTCCTTTTGTAAGTCTGACTTTTGAACTTTCGGCCGGCCACAAACAATCCTGTTCAATTACAACATCTTTATTTTCCCAGTTGACTGTGGTAGGCAGATATAAAGCAACCCAGATTGTACTGTCAGACACAAAATAGGCAGCTTCCTGATATTTTACATGATTCTCCGAACCTGTACCGCCGCAGCAGGTAGATTGCGGTGTGGTATTTCCCCAGGGTTTAGAGGCATTCAGTCCTACGGCATAATGATAAGTCATCTGATAATGATTATGATGAATCGAACCAACCAACTGATTATACAGCAAACACTCATAATAATCCATATATTTGGCATCATCCGGATTGAAGCAATTCAGATCCTTAGTCAGTTTTGCCAGATTATAAGCACAACAGGTTTCGTTCAGGGTAGGCGAGGCATTCGGATTTCTTTCGGAAACGCCGTTGGTTACCATGCTCAGAATCTGAGTGTAAGGCTGTCTGAACATCTCTCCGTTACCCACACCTCCGGTTGAGTATTTATATCGACCCTGAATCATATCCCAGAAGTTTTCAGACAAGTTGAAATAATAAGGATTCCCATTGCTTCTGTAACTGCGCAGCGCACTGGTGATTTTCGGGATATGCTGATTGGCATGACGTGTACGGATATCATCAATATTCCGGGCCAGCGGTTCGTAAAATGCCGGGCTGTCGAAATAGGTCGCGGCCTCTGCCAGATGCGCTTTTTCGGTAGGATCGGTAACCATTTCTGAAAGTCTGGCCAGCGATT
Source organism: uncultured Parabacteroides sp. (assembly GCA_947074335.1). Taxonomy (GTDB): domain Bacteria; phylum Bacteroidota; class Bacteroidia; order Bacteroidales; family Tannerellaceae; genus Parabacteroides. The sequence goes on along the minus strand of CAMTPG010000251.1, from coordinate 3,117 downwards.
CGCCTGTGCCGCCATCTTCGCCGGCAATGTAAATATTCCACATTTCATATCGATTACCCGGTTTGGCTCTGAGTTCATCCTGTGTTCCTTCAGTTTCAACAAATGTGCGGTAGTGCATTCGGTTCCAAATCCATAATCCCATATCTTTAGCAATGAGAAGAGCCTGATCTGCCAGCTCCTGATCATCTACATAGGTGGCAATGTCGATTAAACCGGCCAACTGTTTGTGAATAGAGTAGTAGGGAGCCCAAACCCAGTCGGAGTTATTATAAGCTCTGTACATTTCGATAAGTACCGCGTGATGTGCCGGAATGGCGTTTAAGTAGCCGTATCCGTACTTTGCCCAGTCTTTTTTATGGGTATCAAAAGCCTCCCAGGAGCCTTTCATTTCGCGCAGCTCATCTTCGGGTGCAAAATCGCGTGCTTCCCAATAGCGGCCCAATTCATCGTTCCAGACAAATGTTTTTTCCTGACATGCGCGCAATTCGTTTACCATGCGTGCAATGTTGGCGCGCAGCTGTTCTTTTTGAGCCGGATCGGTAGCGCTGGCAAATGCAAAAGCAAGAGCCGACATATAGTGTCCCGAACCGTGTCCTTTTAATTTCGTGGTGGGCGAATCCCAACCGTCGGCTACCGTATAACCTTCAGTATCCATTCCGTATGTGTCGCGGTAGTTGTAGAGCTGCTGACTCACATCCCAGCTCAGGATTTCGCGAATAGCCAGGTCGCGGTTTGAGCTTAACCGGTTATTGCCGTTAATTACCACCTGATCCATCGGCAATGTTTCGGCCACGGGAGCAGTCGGAACAGCATAAGGTTCCCCTACGACAGTAACCTGGGCAGAAATCGGAAATCCGTTGTCGGTGGTATTATCACCCAGAATAAAACCATCCACAGTGTATCGGGTTCCGACCGGATTCAATGAGGCATCAGCCTGTGCCATTTCTGTGGCAAGTGCGGCATTTGCCCATCGGATCTGTCGGTATGCCGATTTGCCATCCGAATACTGAACCAGCACATGATGAGGCAGTCGGGGAGCAGTTCCCACCGGACAATTTACCACAACGGGTTCTGTTGAAACAATGGTTCTGTTTTGTGATTTCATCGTGGTTTTCTTTTTAGACGTAGTAGTATACGACGTGTGCGGCGACTCATCGACCGCATTCAGCGAAAAAGCGTGCATGGGCAACAGCATAAAACAGGCCAGCGCACTTACAGTAGATTTTGCAATTTTTCTCATAAAGCATTTTTTTTGTTTTTATTTGATTGACATCTGTTCTTTGACGTAACAATTCTGAAATCGGATCGCTAAAATATAATTTTTTCGGCAATTCCAACCATTCGAAGTTGTCGATTTAGAGAAAAATGGTGTGTTTTGTACGCTTTTATTATTATTATAGATTATTTTTTCGTGAATCGAATATTATTTGACGTTTATCCGGAGCTTAATTTCTTAAAATAGGAATTGATTTTTTATCATCAATAACCAAAATGCTATCTTTATTAGGTTAACTTCTGAACAAATAAAAATGAGTTTTGCCACAAAGTTTATATCAAACCGGATATCTCACCACAGGCAGAGTCCGGACACAGGATTATCAAAAATGAGGGGATTGATCTGTTTATTCGATTATATAGGAATTAAAAGGGCAGCTTAAAAGGGTAGAATTTTCGAATTGATCTGTTATTATTCGTTTTATAATAAAGTAGCGGAAGCCGGTACAACGCCCTCCGCTTTGTGCTGTTATTTTAAAAATGGTTTGCCTTGTAATTTGTAATTACAAACCATCCGCAAATCTGATTTATCACAGGCTGCGATCTATTATTTTACGCACAGATGCAGAAGCATAATACAGATTAATAGTATTTTTCGATACCGCCAAATCCTTTTATCTGTTTATTTTCTTTTGTTTTCTGTATAAAATGTCTTAATCGTTTATGAAATTCTTCCTGACGCTTTCTGGCACTTTCGATGTATGCAATGCGAATACGTTTATATGAATCAGAAAATTGCTGATAATTATTCCAGACTATTGTATCAGCTTTCAATTGATCTACTATATCTTCAGGAAAAATAAAAGATTCTGATAAAAGTGTCTCAATTTTATGCCTGATTTTCGGATGAATCATCTGATTGTCGAACAGCCATCGAAGTCTTTCTTTATTGGCCTGCGAATAACTACTTTTCGGATTTCTTGGCGTGAAACGTTGCATGCGATGCTGATGATCTAAAGGTTTTATTGTACTGTCAATCCAATCAAAACAAAGAGCTTCTTCGACGGCATCATTGTATAAAACACATTTTACGTCGGCTGATTTAAGGGGAAAAACAAACCAGATTCCGACGGATGTTTCAAAATGATTCATTAACCATGATCGCCACTCTTGTCGAGTTTCAAAATAGTTTATATCCGGTTCTGTTTCATGCATATATTAAATTGTTATTTAATGATAAAAATAGCTGATGTGAATATGTTGCTTTTCGGACAATTTAGGTTGAATTTAAACCTTAAATAGCATTTAATCAGTCAGGAAACATGTTTCGTTTCTAAATTATTTCATTTATTAATATCAATTCATTTACAATGAACTGCTATTAATAAATATAATGAATAAACAGATCTGATTCTGGTACTAAAAATAATACAAATATATAGATAATCTGCATCGATTGTTTAAACCAAGCTCTTTCTGTGCGAAAACAATAGTTTTGACGCAACTAAAATGTTGATTATTCCTGTTTTTTCCGATAAACAACATCTTAGTCAGATCCTAAATATCGGATACTTCCCGGATAATCTTCAAAAACATTTATAAATGTAGTTTGTTATTTTATAAATTATAGGAAAGTAAAATAAAAGAATAAACAGTTTTAGTTTCCATCTTTTATTTCCAGAGTCAATAAAGATGGAAAAAATTCCAGAAGCAGGTTGGAGTTAATGGTAATTTATTAATTAAAAAAGTATGGTGGTTTTAGGCCGGTTTACCGGTATTTTACATAAATATCCGGGAGGAGCTGGATATTTAGTCAGAGGGATTAGTTTTTATTGTGGGAAAATTAAAATAGGGTTTTTCTGAATTGTTAATGTGGTGTGTGGTTTAATTTATGGATTGTGT
>CAMTPG010000250.1 GCA_947074335.1 uncultured Parabacteroides sp. | reverse complement strand
GGCAACGGCATCATGATCGAACAGGAAAAACTCGAACCCATGCTGACAGATAGCTGTATGTTTGGTATTTTGCAGGCTGCACGCATGCGAACCACCAAGACAGAATACATCTCCTGTCCGGGCTGCGGCAGAACGTTGTATGATCTGCAGACTACGATTGCCCGTGTGAAAGGGGCTACATCGCAGCTCAAAGGACTGAAAATCGGTATTATGGGCTGTATCGTAAACGGGCCGGGCGAAATGGCCGATGCCGATTACGGTTATGTGGGAGCCGGCCGCAACCAGATCAGTCTTTATAAAGGCAAAACCTGTGTAGCTGCACAGGTGCCTGAAGAGGAGGCGGTAGATCGTTTGATTGCTCTGATTAAAGAGCATGGCGACTGGGTGGATTAGCCGGCAAACTCCTAATAATTGTCAAGGAGCATCGGCTGCTTGTTAAATTCGTTATCTTTGTAAGACAATATATGTATATGAACGTACAAATTATCAATAAATCGCATCACGCGCTGCCGGCTTATGCAACACCGCTGTCGGCCGGCATGGATATTCGTGCCAATCTGGATGAGGCCGTTACTTTACAACCGATGGAACGCCGACTGATTCCTACCGGATTATCCATTGCTTTGCCCGCCGGCTTCGAAGCCCAGATGCGTCCGCGAAGCGGCCTGGCTATTAAACATGGCATTACTTTATTAAATACACCGGGTACAATCGATGCCGATTATCGCGGTGAGATCGGAATTATTCTGATCAATCTCTCTGCCGAACCGTTTGTTATTCAGGATGGCGAACGGATCTGCCAGATGGTGATTACTTCGCATGCCCAGGTAAACTGGCAGGCGGTTGAAGAATTAGACGAAACAGAACGCGGTGCAGGTGGCTTCGGTCACACCGGCCGTTAATCATTAAATAGGAAAGCTATGAGGCTGAAACATATCATCGGAACAGTTGCCTGCGGGTTTTTACTTCTCGGCGCATTACCGGCCGTTGCGTCGGAGTTGCCGGCGGATTCGGAAAAGACTAAGCTTACGCCGGCCGAACAGCGTAAGTTTGATTATTTCTTTTACGAAGGACTAAACCTGAAGGCTGCCGGCAATTATGATGCGGCTTACGACGCCTTTAATCATTGTCTGGCAATCGACTCGACAGCTTCAGCCTTATTGTTTGAACTTTCCTCTTTTTATATTCAGCTTGATCAGCTGGAGCGCTCACTCGATATGCTCCGGCAGGCGGTGGCCAATGATCCGTCCAATTTTACCTATCAGCATGCGCTGGCTACGATGTATCGTAATCTGGGCATGTTCGGCGAATCGGCCGAAGCGTACGAAAAACTGGTGGCGATGAATCCGGGCAAGCCCGAACTCAATTATTACCTGGCCGAATCGTTGACCCAGAAAGGCGATATCGATAAGGCAATCGATGCTTACGATGCCATGGAATCAATCATCGGTATGAACGAATCGCTCTCGATGATGAAATACCGGCTGTATAATTCGATCGAAGAATCAGACAAAGCCTATCAGGAAATCGAGAAGCTGATGCAGAAATATCCCATGGAAGCACGCTATCCGATGATTCTGGGCGATCTGTATCTGGAACAAAATGATACCGTACAGGCACTGAACTTTTTTAATAAAGCGCATGAGCTGGATCCCGAAAGTCCCTACTACATTGTTTCGATGGCCAATTATTACGACGCCACCGGCAATAAAGAGGCGGCCGAAGAACAGATTCATAATGCATTGACCAACGAGAAGCTGGATGTGGAAACCAAAGTAAACATCCTCTCGCGTTACATCATGAAGCTGCAGCAGACACAAAAAGGAACCGAAAGTGCCAATGCACTTTTTCAGACACTGCTCGAACAGCATCCCGAAGATATTGAGCTCAAACAGATGTATGGCAGTTTATTGCTGCTGCAGGGTAAAAACGAGGATGCCCGCTTCCAGTTCCAGCTGATCACCGAAATGGAACCGCAGGATGTGGTTGCCTGGCAACAACTGCTCAGTATCGCGCTCAAAGCCGAAGATCTGGAAGAGATTATCCGCATCTGTAACCGTTGCGAAGAGCTGTTTCCCGAAGCACCCGAGTTTTATTTCTACAAAGGCATTGCCTTGTATCAGCAGGAGAAATATCAGGAAGCACTCGATACTTATTACAAAGCGCTTACCATTATTCCCGACGAAAATCCGACCATGAAATCTGATTTCTACGGACAGATCGGTGATATTTATTATCAGATGGGAAATATGCCGGAAACTTACAAAGCGTATGATGAGGCTTTGAAATACAACGATAAAAACATCATGGTGCTAAACAACTATGCCTATTTTCTGTCGCTGGATAAAAAGGATCTCAAGAAAGCCGAACGCATGAGTGCCCAGACAGTTAAAATGGATCCCAATAATTCGACCTATCTCGATACCTATGCCTGGATTTTCTTTGTGCAGGGCAATTATACACTGGCCCGCATTTATATCGAAAGTGCTTTGAAGAATGATACGACCGACAGCTCCGAACTGCTGGATCACTATGGTGATATTCTCTATATGCTGGGTGATAAGGAAAAGGCGGTAGAACAATGGGAGAAGGCTAAAGCGCTGGGTAAAGACAGTGATATATTAGACAAGAAAATAGCCGAAGGTATTTATGTCGAAGAGGTACAAAATGAAGAAAATGAATAAACGAATTACATACAGCTCACTTATTGCTCTTTTTCTGTTGTTGTTTCTGGCCGGTTGTAAGACTTCAACAAAGGTGGCTCCCGTAGCTCTTGGCGCTTATAAATCGGAAAGCGAATTTATAGCTGATATCGAAGAGAAGGCTTTCGATTATGAGACACTGATGGCCAAAATGAATATCGAACTTCTGTTGCCGGGAAAGAATCTCACGTCGCGTGTGGATCTGAAAATGATTAAAGACAGTGTTTTTCAGATTTCGGTGCAGCCCTTTCTGGGTATCGAATTGTTCCGCGCCGTAATCAGTACCGACAGTATCAAGCTGATCGACCGGATGAATAAGCGGTATGTGGCCGAAAACTACGAACAGATTAAAGGACAGACCCGACTGGAATTTAACTTTTACAATCTGCAGGCGCTGTTTACCAATCAGCTCTTTTTGCCCGGACAGCAAACGGTTACGGCAAAGCAGTTCAATAAATTCCGGTTAAATCAGGATGGCGATTATGCACAGCTGCAAACCAAAGATGCCATGGGCATTCTTTATACATTTATTACCGATGGCGAAGTGAAGGTGTTATCAACCACAATCTCCGATACCCGACAGAAGTTTGCGCTTTGCTGGCGCTACAAGGATTTTAAGCGCACCGAGAATCAGTTATTCCCGATGCAGATGGATCTTGAGCTGTTCGACGGTGAAGCCTCTTCGGGCGGCGGCCGGTTTACATTTACTAAAATACAGACGAATATGCCGGTAAAGATCGAAACGGCGATTCCTTCAAAATATGATCGTATCTCAATAAATCAGATTGTAAAATCACTTTCTAATACAGATTTCTGACGATGAAGCAGCGCTGGATTGTTCTTTTTCTCTTTGTAACCTTTTCGTTGTCTGCCCAGAACTCGGCCAAAGTGCGCGATCTGGAAAAACAGCGCAAAGCGGCTTTGCAGGAGATCGAAACAACGAATCAGCTGCTTTCAGAAACCAAACAGACTGCCAAGAATTTCCTGAGCCGGCTGAATCTGCTCTCCAAACAGATTCTTTCGCGCAAACAGGTAATCAGTCTGCTCAATCAGGAAATTAACGAACTGGATAAGGAGATTAAGGCTTCGCGTAACGAAATTACTAAGCTGGAGAAAGAACTTGGCGAGAAAAAACAGAATTACAGCAAATCGGTGCAGGGCTTGTATAAGCGGCATTCGTCGCAGGATAAACTGCTTTTTATCCTTTCTGCAGATAATTTCTCTCAATCGCTGCGCCGCATCCGGTATCTGCGCGAATATTCGGACTGGCAAAAACGACAGGCCGGACAAATCATCACACAACAAAACGAAATCAAAGTCAAACAGCAGCAGCTCGAAGCCGTACGCAACGAAAAGAATGAATTGCTGAGTCTGCGCGAATCAGAAAATAAACAGTTACAAACCGAAGAATCGGCACAGAAACAGGAGGTACAACAACTCAATAAAAAACAAAAAGAGCTGCAGGCCGAACTCCGTAAAAAACAAAA
>CAMTPG010000249.1 GCA_947074335.1 uncultured Parabacteroides sp. | reverse complement strand
CATCGCCAATATCGAAAGCCGTGTTTTCATTCTGACCATCGAAGAAACCCAGTTGATGACCGTTACTTCGCACATTGGTTTTTATGATTTTATCCGGAAAGACAAGAGCCAGTCCCGGACCCCACGATGCCGACTGATCCGTTCCGGGAATAATTTTGGCAATAACCACTTTTGCTTCCGGATTAAAATCCTGCTCGGCATAGACCGCCGTATTAGACAATGCCATGATTTCGCCCGGTTTACCTTCATTGATAAACGAATTGCGCGCATGTGCTTTCGACTCGTTCAGTGTCCAGGCCGGATTCAGCCGCTTAAAATCGTCGGCATACAGCGACGGCCGCTGATTGTCCATGCCACTTCTGGCAGCCAGCAAACGGAGCGCCTCATCATTGAGCTGATACGTAAAAATCAACTCCTTCCCCGGCGCCGGCCAGGGCATATCTTTCGGCATCCATTCCTGTTTTTTCATCCAGGCGAAACGCTCTTTTGTTTCTTCCAGTTTGTAGCCTGTACATTGAAAAGCGGCCGGATCGGCAGTAAGTGCGGGAATCCACTCTTTCAGGAGATAATTATGAACCGGCTGCCCTTTGAGTCCGCCCACTTCGAATGTAAACCCGTCGATCACGATTTCGGCTTCCGGTCTTACCGAGCGCAGAAAAGAGATATCCTGTCCCAGCTCTTCGAGCGCAACTGTTGCAGCATTGGGCGTCGTTGTAAAGGTGCGACTAACCAAACCATTCGATAAAACAAGATAGCCTTCGGGCGTTTGATATAAACCGGCTTTGGCCTGATCTCCGCCAAGCAGCCAGTCATTTTGCTGAACTATGCTTTGTTTATTATAAAGCGGCAGCGTCTGTTGTGCCGATACAGAGCCGGCACAACACAATAAGAGTAATGACAGTAGTATTTTGTTCATGCTATATTGAATTAGAAAACGGCATAAGGATCGCCCAGAATCGTGAGTTCGCCAAAAGCGCCTTCCGATTTATAGGGTTGTCCGCCACCGATATAAAGTTCTACAGTTCCGGCCTTTTCAATCAGATTTCCTTTTTCATCCACCAGTGCCAGATCTTCCGGTTGCAACCGGAATGTAACCGCTTTGCTTTCGCCTTTTTTAAGATGAATACGTTTAAAGCCTTTTAAAGCACGCAGGGGCATAATTCGGTTTCCGTCTTGCGGATGCGAGAGGTATAACTGAACCACTTCGTCGCCGTCGTATTTGCCTGTATTGGTTACAGTTGCAGAAACGGTGATTGCTTCGCCCGTTTTAACTTCCGGCTGATGCTGCGGTTCGGTATATCCGAATGTGGTGTAACTTAAACCATATCCGAAGGGATAACGAACATCGCCTTTAAAATAACGATACGTGCGATTTGCCATGGAATAATCTTCGAAATGCGGCAAATCTTCATCATTCATATAGGTGGTAAGCGGCATACGTCCGCCCGGATTATAATCGCCGAAAAGTACATCTGTTATGGCATCGCCTGCCGCCTGTCCGCCGTACCAGGCCTGCAAAATCGCATCAGCATTCTTGCTTTCCCAGTCCAGGCTCATGGTGGAACCCGACATATTCACCAGAATCAGCGGACGCCCGGTTTTCTTCAGTGCCTTCATGAGTTCGGTTTGTACGGGAGGCAGTTTCAGTGTGGTGCGATCGCCGCTGGCAAATCCGGCATATCCGCCGGCACCGGCATCGCCGGCTTCACCTTCGTAATCGGCATTAATGCCGCCGACAAAAATAATAACATCAGCCTTCTTTGCCTGCGCAACAATCGAGGCCATATCCGGTCCGTAATCAAGCGGAGCCACAAAACCTGTTCCTGTAAGCGTATCGATTTGAATCTGATTTCCGAATCGCTGCTGCATCGCGGTAAAAGGAGTAACTATTTCAGACGGTGTGCCGAAATAGTTGGCCAGCTGCGTATGCCCGTTATTCATATTGGGACCGATTAAAGCGATGCGTTTGATTTTCTTTGGATTCAAAGGTAACAGCTGATTTTTGTTCTTCAGCAATACCATGGATTTCTGCGCCATTTCGTAAGCATGTGCCTTATGCGCATCGCTCTCAATCACATCGCGCCCGATTGAGGCGTAAGGCACCTGATCCTGATTGTCGAACATGCCCAGTTTGAAAAGGATATGAAACAAACGACTCAGCGAAACATTGATATCACGCTCGGATATTAACCCGCGCTGCACACCTTCCTGCAATTTCTGATATAAATCACCGCATTCCAGATCGGTGCCGCTCAATACCGCATCGGCAACAGCTTCTGTCTGATTGGCATGCGTTTTATGGAATGCCGTAAAATCGTTTACCGCCCAGCAATCGGAGGTAACATATCCGTCGAATTTCCACTGATTACGCAAAATATCCTGCAACAATTCATCATGTCCGCAACAAGGTTGACCTTCCAGGCGATTGTAAGCGCACATCACACCATGCACCTTCTCTTTTACGATCAGCTCGCGAAAAGCAGGCAGATAAGTATCCCATAAATCGTAAGCCGAGACGCGCGCATCAAATTCATGCCGATTCTGTTCGGGGCCGCTGTGTACGGCAAAATGTTTGGCACAGGCCACCGCTTTGAGATAATCAGGATTATCACCTTCGAGGCCGCGCACCATGGCTGCACCCATTTTTGCCGTCAGATAGGGATCTTCGCCATACGTTTCCTGTCCTCTGCCCCACCGCGGATCTCTAAAAATATTAATATTCGGCGTCCAGTAAGTCAGCCCGCGATAAATCGAGCCGGTTTTTCCCGCCTTCAAATCCTCATTAAAAAGAGCACGCCCTTCCGAGGAGGTCATATCCGCCATCTTTTGCAACGCCTCCGTATCGAAAGTAGCCGCCATACCGATAGCCTGCGGAAACACCGTAACCTTTTCGCTGGTTCGTGCCACACCGTGCAACGCCTCATTCCACCAGTTATAGGCCGGAATGCCCAATCGCTCAACCGCAGGCGAAGCATGTTTCATTAATTGCACCTTCTCTTCGAGTGTAAGTCTGGAGATCAAATCATTCACCCGCTGTTCGCGTGATAATTCCGGATTCTGAAACGGAAATTCAAACGTCTGCGATTGCAACGTAGCGGAAGACCATCCGCATCCGATCAGAATTGCTAAAAAGATTTTTTTCATCTGTATCTGTTCATTTAATTGTTAACAAGTTGTATTTGCAACGAATCCGCCTTCAGATTCGGCGAAGTTGCCGTTAATTCGACCGGCAGCGAGTAAACTGGTAAGTTTCAGATCGTGCGTGGCTACAAATATATTAAAAAGCAGCAATTATTAATCCATCCTCCTGAAATTGCTTATAAAACCACATTTTTAAACGAATTATTGTATTTTCGTAATCGAATGGATACAAGTATGAATACAATGCATTTACAAAACCGGGTAGATAATCTGCTGGATGAAGTTTCCCGGCATTGTCTGCCGCATATACACATATATAATGTAATATGGAGTTATCATAATCATGAATTAAAACTATTTTTGCTTCAGTTCAATAAAACATCATACTATTCATTGCCCGGCGGATATGTTTACAATCATGAAAGTCTGGACGATGCTGCACGACGTAATCTGCAACAGCGCAGCGGATTGCAAAATATCCCGCTGCAACAGTTCTATACCGACGGCAATTATGATCCGCACGAAAAAGATTTGTTTACCGAAACTTTAAAAATGAAAGGCATCCGTCTGCCTGCCGAAAACCATTTTAACGAACGCAAAATCGCTGTTTGTTACTATTCGGTGCTTGATGAAACACAGGTTAATCCCGTAAATCAGGATGAATTCATCAATGATTTCAAATGGGTAAATATCAAACAATTGCCCCGACTGATGTATAAACAGCATGCCGTAATCATTGAAAAAGCTTTAATGCAACTGCAAAATGACCTGGATAAAAACCGGATTGCATGCGATTTGATGCAGGATGTTTTTACCATGAGCGAACTGCAGATTTTATACGAAACGATTCATCAGAAATCATTTATTCGCTCCAATTTTCAGCGAAGAATGCTAAATCTGGATGTATTGGAACGACTGGAAAAACAATTCGACGGGAAAGCGCATAAAGCGCCCTATTTATATCGTTTTAAAAAGAAACCGGATTTCGACTGATTGCTCAAAATAATAATTTCGGTTAAACCGGTTTATTAACATTCCGGCAGTTGCAG
>CAMTPG010000248.1 GCA_947074335.1 uncultured Parabacteroides sp. | reverse complement strand
GACGGAGAAAAAGCATTATTCCCCGCAAAGAAAGCCGAAATATTCAATCAGTTTAAAGCAAAATATATTACTTTTGATCAGCTGGAGATAAAAGCAAAAGGCAAACAGATGCGCGTCATCGTTTGCAAAGACGGCGATCTGGTTACGCGGGAAGCGATCGTTCCGGTGCATTCCTTCGACGGATATGTGGAGCCGGATGTAAATCGCGATTTGTTGAAACTGGTTGTGATCAACCGCTACCGGAAAACACCGCCTGCCATCGCATTTATTCAGGGCATGGGTTTAAAAATGGGTGCCGTGGCGCAAAGCATCGCACACGACAGCCATAATATTATTGCCGTGGGCGCTACCGATTACGAACTGGTGCAGGCCATCAACGGTGTAATCCGGGATAATGGCGGCATTTGTGTGGCACATCTCGATGATACCGTTTCGCTGCCTTTGCCCATTGCCGGCATTATGAGTCCGCTGTCGATCGATGAAATCAATGCGAAATATCATCAGATCGAACAAAAGATTAAAGCCTTGCGCACGCCGCTTACGGCGCTGCAGATGACGCTTGCTTTTATGGGACTTACCGTGATACCCGATTTAAAACTGAGCGACCGCGGTTTGTTCGACAGCAAAGCATTTGCATTTACTAATTTATTTCTATGAAAGCAGAACGAGAGGCACATATCAAATCGATTTTATCGGTAATACCCGACAAACCGGGTTGTTATCAGTATTTCGATGAAAAGGGTACAATCATTTATGTGGGTAAAGCCAAGAATCTGAAGCGCCGTGTCTCTTCCTATTTCAATAAAGAACATGACAGTAATAAAACGCGGGTGCTGGTAAAACAGATTTGCGACATCAAATACATCGTGGTAGATACCGAAGAGGATGCGCTGCTGCTCGAAAACAGCCTGATCAAACAGTATCGCCCGCGCTACAATGTCTTATTGAAGGATGATAAAACTTATCCGTCGATCATTGTAAAGAATGAATATTTCCCGCGGATTTTCCAGACACGAAATATTGTGCGCGACGGTTCGCAATATTATGGCCCCTATCCATCGATCTATACGGCAAAAGTAATGCTGCAGATGATCAAAGAGCTGTATCCGTTGCGTACCTGCAAATACCCGCTTACTCCCGAATCGATTGCGGCAGGCCGCTATAAAGTCTGCCTCGAATACCACATCAAACGCTGCAAAGGTCCGTGCGAAGGATTACAACCGCTCGATGAATACATGCAGAATATCGGTGAAATCAAAGAAATACTGCGCGGCAACATTTCGCAGGTCAGCCGGATGCTGGTAAAACAGATGCAAGGATTTGCCGAATCGCTGCAGTTCGAAAAAGCACAGGAAATCAAAGAAAAGTACGATGCCATCGAGAATTACCGCGCCAAATCGACTGTGGTAACGCCGATGCTTACCAATATTGATGTATTTTCGATTGCCGAACAGGATAATTCGGCTTATATTAACTATATGCACATCGGCAACGGCGCCATTGTGCAAGCCTATACGTTCGAATATAAAAAACGACTGGATGAATCGCGCGAGGAGCTGTTAAGTCTTGGCATCATCGAAATGCGCAAACGATTTAAAAGCACCGCGCGGGAAATTATTGTGCCTTTCAATCCCGATGTTACGCTTGAACAGGTTACATTTACCGTCCCGCAACGCGGCGATAAACGCAAACTGCTCGAACTTTCCGAAATGAATGTCAGACAATTCAAGGTAGACCGCATGAAACAGGCTGAAAAACTCAATCCCGAACAGCGTTCTACACGCCTGCTGAAAGAGATTCAGGACACGCTGCATCTGCCTAAACTGCCTGTACACATCGAATGTTTCGACAATTCAAATATCCAGGGAAGCGATGCCGTGGCCGCCTGTGTGGTTTTCATCAAAGGGAAACCGTCTAAAAAGGATTATCGCAAATACAATATAAAAACCGTTGTCGGCCCCGACGATTACGCCTCCATGAAAGAGGTCGTACGCCGCCGCTACTCGCGTTTAATCAGCGAATCGGCTCCCCTGCCCGATCTGATCATTGCCGATGGCGGTAAAGGACAAATGGAAGTGATCCGTTCGGTCATTGTCGACGAATTGAAACTGGATATTCCGATTGTGGGTCTGGCCAAAGACAATCGCCATCGCACATCCGAACTGCTTTACGGCTTTCCGCCGCAAACCGTGGGCATGAGCATGCAGAGCTATATGTTCAAATTCTTCACCCAGATGCAGGATGAAGTGCATCGCTTTGCCATCAGTTTTCATAAAGAGAAACGCAGTAAAAATCAGACAAAATCAGAATTAGACAGCATCAAGGGCATCGGCGAGAAAACAAAAACCGTACTTTTGCGTCAGTTTAAAAGCGTGAAGCGGATTCGCGAAGCTTCGCCGGAAGAGCTTTCCGCTCTGATCGGACAGGCAAAAGCAACCCTATTGATAAACGGATTAAAGTAAACAGATGAGAACAGTAATACAACGTGTTCAGCACGCCTCGGTAACGATCGACGGAAAAGTAAAATCAAAAATAGGCAACGGGTTATTAATCCTGGTTGGCATCGAAGATATCGATACACGGGAAGATATCGAATGGTTATGCAAAAAGATCAGTTTTCTGCGGATATTCGACGATGAACAGGGCGTAATGAACCGCTCGATTATGGATATCAGCGGCGAGTTGCTGGTGGTAAGTCAGTTCACACTGCACGCTTCTACCAAAAAAGGCAACAGACCCTCTTATATTCGCGCCTCAAAGCCTGAGTTTGCCATTCCGATGTACGAGTCGTTTTGCCGGCAATTAGCACAGGAAAGCGGCTTGAATGTGCTCACGGGCGAATTCGGAGCCGATATGAAAGTAGAATTACTGAACGACGGACCTGTTACCATCTGGATGGATTCGCATCACAAAGAATAAAACGCCAGGTAATGGAAAATAAAGATCAGACACATAAAGATCAGACGCAGCTCACCTTGCAGGGCGCACAGCAACAGGTAGATCAATGGATCAAAACCTATGGCGTACGCTATTTCAATGAGCTGACCAATATGACCATTTTAATGGAAGAGGTTGGCGAACTGGCGCGCCTTATGGCGCGTACTTATGGCGAACAATCCTTTAAGGAAAGTGATAAACAGAAGGATTTAGGCGATGAAATGGCCGATATATTCTGGGTTTTATGCTGTCTGGCCAATCAGACCGGCGTAGATCTTACAGCTGCATTCGAAAAGAATCTGGCCAAAAAAACAACACGCGACAAAGAACGACATATTAATAATCAAAAAATTATAAACAATGAGACCGACTGACGAAATTATTGACGGCTGGGGCGATTCGGAAGAGGCTGCAAACCAAACTGAATCGACAGATAAATTCAAAGAGGCTTTTGCCAAATTTGAAATCACCGAAAAGATGGAAGATATCACAGCCAAAGTAAATGCTTTGCTCGATAAAAGCGAAAAGGCCAACTTTACGCCCGAGGTGCTGAAGCAGATTCACAGCTGTATTGATCTCACCTCGCTCACAAGCATTGATACGCGCGAAAGCATCTGGAAGCTGACTGATTATGTGAATGATTTCGAAGGTACTCGTCCCGATGTACCCAATGTAGCCTCCATTTGTGTCTATCCGTTGTTTATTGAAACCGTAAAACAGGCCATCACGGCTCAGGATGTGAAAATTGCTGCTGTTGCCGGCGGATTTCCTTCTTCGCAAACATTCATGGAGATAAAAATTGCCGAAACAGCCATGTCGGTGATGCAGGGTGCCGACGAAATCGATGTGGTGATGAATCTGGGCTATTTCCTCGAAGATAATTACGAAGAGCTGACCGAAGAGTTGCAGGAGATAAAAGATGCCTGTCGCGATGCCAAACTCAAAGTAATTCTGGAAACAGGCGCTTTACAAACAGCGGTAAATATCCATAAAGCAGCTATACTGGCACTTTATTCGGGCGCTGATTTTATCAAAACATCCACCGGAAAAGGTTATCCCGGAGCAACTCCCGAAGCAGTTTATATCTTATGTATGGTGCTGAAAAAATACCATGCACTGACCGGCAATAAACGCGGAATCAAAATCTCAGGCGGTGTGAAGACTGCCGAAGAGGCCGTTCGTTTTTATTCGATTGTAAAAGAAATTTTGGGCGAAAGCTGGTTGAATAACGAGCTGCTCCGCTTTGGCGCAAGCAGTCTGGCAGGTGATATTGAAAAGCGTCTGGGAAAATAACCGGATGCATTAATCTT
>CAMTPG010000247.1 GCA_947074335.1 uncultured Parabacteroides sp. | reverse complement strand
TATTACATTACTCTTTACTCAAAATCTCAAACTGCTCATTGCAATCCTTTTGTAAACCGGCACGCAGCAGTTTGGCTTCATCCGGCATGCGCTGAACAAGATCGGCATAACGATCTTCGCCATCCAGAAAATCAGGCAATGTACCGTCGGGCTGTTTGTAATCGAGCGTAAACGGATCTTTTCCCTGTGCAGCCAGATCGGGATTATAGCGGTAAAGCGGCCAGTAACCGGCTTGTACAGCATGCGCTTCTTCGTGCATGGCAGTACCCATACCTTTACGAATACCGTGATTGATACAGGGACAATAAGCTATTACGATAGACGGACCATTAAATGCTTCGGCTTCGCGTAATGCATTGATACATTGCATCATGTTGGCGCCCATAGCTACGCTGGCCACATACACACTGCCATAAACCATGGCCATACGACCCAACTCTTTCCGGTTCGTGCGTTTTCCGCCCGACGAGAATTTCGCTACTGCACCCATCGGTGTGGCTTTCGAGGTTTGACCGCCTGTATTCGAATAACATTCGGTATCGAGTACAAGCACATTTACATTTTGTCCGGAAGCCAGCACATGATCCAGTCCGCCGTAGCCGATATCATAAGCCCAGCCGTCGCCGCCCACAATCCAAACGGTTTTCTTACCCAGCAGATCACCGCTTTTCTCAATTTCGCTGAGCACAGGATTGGCCGGTGTTTGTTTGACTAATTCAAGCAAACTGCGTCCGGTACTGAAGGAGGTTGAAGGGTCGTCTTTGGCATTTTTCCAGTTTGTGAGTGCTGTTAGTAAAGCCGCCGGCAAATCTTTCAGAGCCAGAGCTTCGTCTACTAACAGTTCCAGTCGTTCGCGCCGCTGATTCATCGCCGTAGAAATACCATATCCGTATTCGGCATTATCTTCGAAAAGCGAGTTGCCCCAGGCCGGACCGAAACCATTTTTGTTTTTAGTATACGGCATGCTCGGCATACTTGCGCCCCAGATAGAACTGCAACCGGTTGCATTGGCAATAACCATGCGTTCTCCAAACAGCTGGGTGATCAATTTTACATAAGGTGTTTCGCCGCAACCCGCACAGGCACCCGAAAATTCGAGCAGTGGCTGTTGCAGCTGTGTGCCTTTAATCGAAGTACGCGGCATCAGATTATCTTTGATACTGATATGCTGTTCGGCAAAATCGAGATTGATTTTCTGTGTGGCCCGCATCTCTTGCAATGGTTTTAAAGCAAGTGCTTGTGTAGGACAAACGGCAACACACGAACCACAACCCTGACAATCTTCGGCATAATTCTGGATGCGCCAGCTTAGTCCTTCGAATGCAGGACCGCCAACGGCTTTCTTCACCACAAAGCTGGCCGGAGCTCCTTGCAATTCATCGGCTGTAGCCAGATAAGGACGGATAGTAGCATGCGGACAAACAAAAGCACATTGCGTACACTGAATACATTTATCCACATCCCAGTCGGGCACGGAAATAGCCACCGCCTGTTTTTCGTAAGCTGTTGATCCCACCGGACAAATTCCATCGGGAGCAAAGAGCGAAACCGGCAGTTTGTCGCCTTCGAGTGCCAGAATCGGTCGTGCAATCAGCGATACAAATGGTGGTACCACTTCGGTGGATGGCGCCGGATCCGGAGCTGTTCTCCAGGAATCAGGATATTGAATTTCCTGCAAAGCATCGATCGTTAAATCCACAGCTTTCAGATTCATCTGAATTACGGCATCTCCTTTCGAGCTGTACATATTCTGAATGCCTGTTTTCAGTAAATCCATCGCCTGATCAAAAGGCAGCACATTCGAGAGTTTAAAGAAAACAGTTTGCATAATCATATTGATACGACCGCCTAACCCTACGCCGGTAGCAATCTTTACGGCATCAATATTGTAGAACTTCAGTTTTTTTTCAGCAATAGTACGGCGCATCGAAGCCGGTAGTTCGCGTTCCATATCTTCGAGTGTCCAGGCCGAATTCAGTACAAAAGTACCACCTTCTTTGATGTCTTCAAGCACTTCGAAACGTTTTACATAAGTCTCTTTATGGCAGGCAATGTAATCGGCCACCGTGATTTCGTAGGATGATTGTATCGGATTTTTGCCGAAACGCAGATGCGAAACCGTGTATCCGCCCGATTTTCTGGAATCGTAGGCAAAATAACCCTGCGCATGCATATCCGTGTTTTCTCCGATAATCTGGATTGCCTGACGATTTGCACCTACTGTTCCGTCGGAACCAAATCCATACAGTTTACACTGAATCGTATCGGGTGGTGTTGTTTCAATAATATCAACAACCGGCAGCGAAAGATGCGACACATCATCAGTTATACCAATTGTGAAATGCCTTTTTGGTGAGGCAGACTGCATGTTATCAAAGACAGCTTTTGCCATGCTTGGCGTGAACTCCTTCGAACTCAGTCCGTATCGTCCGCCGATCACCTGAATGTTTTTATCTGAGTCGTGAATTGCCGCACATAGATCGAGGTATAAAGCTTCGCCTTGTGAACCCGGCTCTTTTGAGCGATCCAGCGCACATAATATCTTTGTTGAGGCAGGAATCACTTTCAGCAGATGATCTACCGAGAAGGGGCGGAAGAGACGTACTTTGATCAACCCCGTTTTTTGTCCTTTATTGTTGAGGTAATTCACAACCTCTTCGATAACATTACAGCTGGATCCCATCGAAACAATTACCTGTTCGGCTTCAGGATGTCCCACATAATCAAACAAATGATAGGCGCGTCCGGTCAGATTGGCCGCTTTGTTCATGTATTCCTCCACAATTTCGGGCAAAGCCATGTAATGCAGATTGGCTGCTTCACGATTCTGGAAATAAACATCCGGATTCTGGGCTGTGCCGCGAATATCAGGATGCTCAGGATTCATGGCTTTTTCGCGGAAAGCCTGTACTTTATCCCAATTTACCAGTTTGCGTACATCTTCGTAATCGATGGATTCGATGGTCTGAAACTCACTTGAAGTACGCCAGCCGTCAAAGAAGTGCAGAAATGGCACAGAACCTTCGATCGCCGCCAAATGTGCAACCATTCCCAGATCCATACAATCTTGTACGGTGGAAGAGCTGAGGAAAGCAAATCCTGTTGTGCGACAAGTCATAACATCCTGATGATCACCAAAGATCGACAGCGCATGTGCCGACAAAGAACGTGCCGTAACATGAAAAACGCCCGGCAATAATTCGCCCGATATTTTATACATATTCGGGATCATTAACATCAACCCTTGCGAAGCTGTATAGGTAGTTGTTAATGCTCCGCCGGTCAGACAACCGTGAACGGCGCCTGCTGCGCCAGCTTCCGATTCCATTTCGCGGATGGCCATGGTTTGCCCCATCAGGTTTTTTCGTCCCTGAGTTGCCCATTGGTCGGCCAGTTCGCCCATATCTGAAGCCGGTGAAATAGGATAAATGGTTGCTGCGTCCGACAATGCATATGAAATATATGTTGTGGCCGCGCAACCATCTACCGTAAGCTTTTTAGAAGTCATATACTTTCTCTTCTATTGGTTTACGCATATAATCTGTTAAGCAATGCATTACCAATGCATCGTTGCGACCCATCTTGACAGCCAGATCCAGAATGGAGCGGCAGCCATAAATAAAATGGTACTCACAGCAAGCGATGAAGTTCCGGTTCGAACATAAACATTGAAACGGCTACTGATGATGATACCTGAAAATGCGGGAGGCAATGCACCGGCAATGACTAACATTTCGAGTTTTTCTCCTTCAATTCCGGCCAGTTTACCAATGACAAGCAATGCTGCCGGCATCAGGATTAATTTCACGAATGTATTATAAATAATCTCCTTGTCGAACTCGATAGGCTGGGATGACAGTGTTAAACCGGCAGCAAATACAGCCACACCCGAGTTTGCTTTCGCAATCAATGTGAAAGAGGGATCTAATATCGGCGGGAATTTGATTCCGATTAAAACCAGAACTACAGCCAGAATAGGAACCCATACAACCGGTTCTTTAATTGCATTCAGAAAAGCATTGCTGCTACTTTTGTGTACTTTTATTGGTTTGCCGTCTTTATCCAGCTTGGGTGTTTGGCTTGTATCCGGATCTTCCTTCGGATTCAGCAAAATCAAACCAATCGGAATCGTTATGGCATTTACCACAATGGCCACAATGGCAATAACTAACCCTGTTGTTGTATTATTACCAAAGATGGGATCCAATACGGCAAAACCGAGGAATCCGATGGTTGGCGAACCCGCAATCA
>CAMTPG010000246.1 GCA_947074335.1 uncultured Parabacteroides sp. | reverse complement strand
GCTTCGGGCGAATCGCCGCAGAACGGACTCACATTAAATGTTCCGTAAGCACCACGGCCTGTACCGCCGTGACGTGTGGTTATAAAATGAAAGATGTTGCAATCACTGCCTAAAACAGTGAATTGCAACATCTTCAACTTATTTTTCTCAAGCATTCTCATCTTCGTCGTCCCAATCGTATTCTTCGATATCTTCATCATCATCGTCATCACCTTCGTAAGGGATCACGAAATCTTCGTCATCATCGAATGTCATGGTGCTCACATCGATATTTTTATGAACGATGTGTTCTACTTCATGGAATGTCTCTTTATTCAATTCTTTCCATAAAATATCTTTAAGCTCCACAATACCGAATCCGGTGATGGAAGAGATAAATACATACGGAATACCTTCGGGCAGCTCTTCGGAAAGGGCTTCGATCAGTTCGTCGTCGAGCATATCACTTTTGGTGATTGCCAGCACACGGCGTTTATCGAGCAGATCCGGATTGTACTTCACCAGCTCGTTATGCAGAATCTCATATTCTTTTTTAATGTCGTCGGCATCGGCCGGCACCATGAAAAGCAATAATGAGTTTCGTTCGATATGGCGCAGAAAGCGTAATCCCAGTCCTTTGCCTTCGCTGGCACCCTCGATAATACCCGGAATATCGGCCATTACAAACGAGCGGTTATCGCGATAGCTCACAATACCCAGATTGGGTTCGAGTGTGGTAAAGGGATAATTGGCAATTTTGGGTTTCGCGGCAGAGACTACCGACAATAAAGTCGATTTGCCCGCATTCGGAAATCCTACCAGACCCACATCAGCCAGCAGTTTCAGCTGCATGATGATGGTGCGCTCCTGAGCCGGCTCGCCCG
Organism: uncultured Parabacteroides sp.; assembly: GCA_947074335.1. Classification (GTDB taxonomy): domain Bacteria; phylum Bacteroidota; class Bacteroidia; order Bacteroidales; family Tannerellaceae; genus Parabacteroides. The sequence goes on along the minus strand of CAMTPG010000246.1, from coordinate 3,419 downwards.
GTTGTGCATAACGCGGAGCCTGATTGGTAGCCGTTTTGAAGTTCCAGTTGCCCAGACCGCCGCGACCGCCTTTCAGCAGCATTACCTGCTGTCCGTCTTCGGTTACATCGCAGATGAATTCGCCGGTTTCGGCATCATACACCACGGTACCGCAGGGAACGTCGATGATTTTATCTTCGCCGTCTTTTCCGAAACTGCGTTTGGCGCTGCCGCCTTCGCCATTGGTGGCCAGGATGTGGCGTTCGTAGCGAAGATGCAGTAATGTCCAGTAGTTGCGGTTACCGCGAAGATAAATACTGCCTCCTCGCCCTCCGTTACCGCCGTCGGGACCACCTTTCGGAATGTATTTCTCGCGGCGAAAGTGAGAAGACCCTCTGCCGCCTTTTCCGGAACGACAATAGATCTTTACATAATCTACAAAGTTTGATTCAGCCATATGCTTTTTTTCTTCTAAAATAATTAAATGCGCTTATTTAACAGCGTCGACAGCGTTTTTGATGCGACCAAAGATCTCTTCTACAGAACCCATGCCCTGAATAGCCACATGTTTGCCTTCGGCGATATAGAAATCTACCAGCGGAGCAGTCTGATTGTGATATACTTCGAGTCTTGATTTGATAGTTTCGAGGTTATCATCCGAACGACCTGAAATTTTACCGCGTTCCAACAGACGGTTGATCAGTTCAGCTTCGTCAACCTGCAGATCCAGCATGATGGTTACATCCTGACCACGTTCGTTCAACATCACTTTCAGTGCTTTTGCCTGCGGGATGGTGCGTGGGAAACCGTCGAAGATTACACCTTTCGAGTTTTCTTTGCTATCCAGCACTTTCGCCAGCATGTTAACAATCAGTTCATCCGGAACCAACTGTCCCTTTTCGATATATTCTTTGGCAACTTTACCTAATTCGGTTTCATTTTTCATCTCGGCGCGCAATACATCGCCTGTCGAGATGTGATCCAACTGATATTCTTTGATAATCAATTCGCTCTGTGTTCCTTTGCCGGAACCCGGAGCTCCAAAAATAACAATGTTCAACATAGACTTGTTTTTATTTTAAATTAGAATGATAATAAACAGCAGCTTATTCTCTGATTTTATAGATGTCGCGATAGCAGCGTCCCTCCTGATCATAATCGAGTCCGTGACCCACAATAAAATCATTCGGAATGCGGAAGCCCACATAATCGGGTTTCAGTTCGCAGCGCAACGCGTCAGGTTTCAGCAACAGGGTAGCCAGTCGCACCTCGCCGGCCTCCAGTTCGTATAAACGTTTAATCACATTTTGCATGGTAAATCCTGAATCCACGATATCTTCGAGAAGAACTACCGTACGGCCGCGTATATCTTCCTGAATCGGAAGGATTTCGCGCAGATTGCCTGTCGATGAAGTTCCCTGATACGAAGCATATCGGGCAAATGTAATTTCGTAGGGCACATTCATGGCATACACCAGTTCGGTAGCAAACATAAAGGCCCCGTTCAGGATACATACAAACAGCGGATTTTTACCTTCTACATCCGCTTTTATCTGTTCAGCCATCTTCGCAATGACACTTGTTATCTCTTCCTGCGAGATAAACGGTTCGAACACTTTGTCTTTAATCCGGATCGTATCCATAATCAGATTTTATTTTCAATGGAACAAAGGTACAACTTTTCGGGTTATTTTCTTTAAGTTTGTATGCCTAAATGATAATATGATAATTCACCCATAAATTATGATTAAAATATTTTCTGTTGCAGATGTCCGGATACTGGATAAATATACGATTGAGAATGAACCGATCAGCAGTGTCGATTTAGTAGAACGTGCCGCCACGGCCTTTACCACCGAGTTTACCCGTCGGTTCTCCAAAAATGCACACATCGTGGTTTTTGCCGGTCCGGGCAATAACGGAGCCGATGCACTGGCCATTGCGCGTATGCTCAGCGAAACCGGTTATACGGTAGAAGTTTATCTGTTTTGTCCCGCACAAAATATATCCGAAGCCTGCGAAATGAATCGCCTGCGGCTGCTTGAAATGCCGCATGTTAATTTTCACGAAATCGATGCCGAGTTTAATCCGCCCGATCTCAAGGCGCAGGATATCGTGATCGACGGACTGTTCGGCTCGGGCATTAACAAACCGCTTTCGGGCGGCTTTGCTTCGGTGGTGGATTACATCAACGAATCCGAATCGACCGTGGTATCGATTGATATTCCGTCAGGACTGTTTGGCGAAGATAACAAAGCCAATAATCCCGAAGCCATTATCCGTGCCAACCTCACACTTACATTTGCTTTCCCGAAACTGGCCTTCTTTTTTCCTGAAAATGCAGCCTATACCGGCGAGTGGAAAGTGCTCGATATTTTGATGCATCCCGATATTGTGGCCCGTACCAAAACTCCTTTTTATCTGGTTTGCGAATCGGATATAGAAGATGTGATACGGCCGCGTAACCGCTTTGCACACAAAGGCAACTTCGGGCATGCACTGCTGATTGCCGGCAGTAAAGGCATGATGGGTTCGGCCGTGCTGGCTTCGAAAGCCTGTCTGCGCAGTGGCGCCGGACTGCTTACCACGCATATCCCGCAATGCGGCGAACCGGTTTTGCAAACGGCTTTTCCGGAAGCGATGGCTGAGGCGGATGCACATACCGATTATTTTACCGAAATTAAAACCGCAGATCGATACCAGGCAGTAGGTGTGGGGCCGGGAATCGGGCAACAGCTGGAAACGGCGTTGGCACTCGGCGCACTTTTCGAATCGGTGGAAAAACCGATGGTAATTGATGCCGATGCACTGAATCTGATTGCCGCCAATCCCGAACTGTTGCAGAAAGTGCCCAAACGAAGCATCTTTACGCCGCACCCCAAAGAATTTGACCGGTTGGCCGGCGAGAGCGAAACGATGTACGACCGGCTGATGAAGGCGCGTACCTATGCCACCGATCACCAGCTGATTGTGGTTTTGAAAAATGCCTATACGTTTATGTGTATGCCCGGCGGCAATGTATACATTAATAATTGTGGTAATCCGGGTATGGCAACGGCCGGCAGCGGCGATGTGCTGACCGGCATGCTGACGGGATTGCTGGCGCAGGGACTGGATCCGGGCGCGGCAGCTGTAACCGGCGTGTTTTTGCATGCCACGGCCGGCGACTGGGCAGCCAACGAAAAATCGGAAGAGAGTATGCTTGCCGGCGATATCGTGGAAATGCTCGGAAAAGCCTATAAAGAATTTCGTCAATGACGAACCGAAAATAGTGATATGATGAAGGATTTGCCTTTTGATAATTGTCAAAAGGTCTTCCGATAATTATCAAAAGGTCTTCCGACAATTGTCAAAAGGCCTTCGGACAATTATCAAAAGGTCTTCCGACAATTATCAAAAGGCCTTCCGACAATTATCAAAAGGCAAATGCATTTAAGTGC
>CAMTPG010000245.1 GCA_947074335.1 uncultured Parabacteroides sp. | reverse complement strand
TGGTAAGACCGGGAACCAATACATGCCGGATCCAGACGGGAATCTGTCGGGCTTGCAGATAATCCAGTATTTTAAGGGTATTGGTTTGCTCCATACCGGTTAGCTCTTTATGAAAATCACGGCGTATGGTTTTGATATCAAGCAGTACAAGATCTACATAGTCAAAAACTTCGAGTACTTTTTCAGAATAAACACAGCCCGATGTATCCAGTGCCGTATGGATGCCATTCTCACGACATAACTTAAAAAAAGCGCTCAGAAATTCGGCCTGAAGCAAAGGTTCGCCGCCGGTAACGGTGACACCGCCTTTGGCTATAAAGTTTTTGTATTTTAATACTTCCTGCAACAGCTCTTCGGGTGTAAGCCGGTAAGGTGTTTCGCGTCGAATATCCCAGGTGTCCGGATTATGACAATACAGACAACGCAGCGGACAGCCCTGCATAAAAACAACAAAGCGAATTCCGGGACCGTCGACGGTCCCGAAACTCTCTAAGGAATGTATTTTACCAATCATGCTTATATAATTACAAAGCCTGGTTGATTGTTCTTGAAATTACGTCTAATTGCTGTTCGCGTGTCAATTTCACAAAGTTCACCGCATATCCGGATACACGAATGGTAAGCTGCGGATAATTTTCGGGATGCTCCATGGCATCGAGCAGTAAATCTTTATCAAATACATTGACATTCAGATGCTGACCGCCATCAGGCGTAAAGTAACCATCCAGCAGATGAACCATGTTTTCAACCTGAATTTCGCGGGATTTACCTAATGTGGCAGGCGAAACGGCAAATGTATACGAAATACCGTCGTGTGCATGCTGGAATGGCAGTTTTGCCACAGAGGCCAGCGCAGCAATAGCTCCTTTTTTGTCGCGTCCGTTCATCGGATTGGCGCCCGGAGCAAACGGAGTTCCGTCGGCACGTCCGTCGGGAGTGGCACCGGTTTTCTTACCGTAAACCACATTGGATGTAATAGTTAAGATGGATTGTGTAGGGACCGCATTACGATAAGTCTGGTGCTGACGCAGATACTCCATGAATTTCTCGGTGATTTCCACAGCGATATCATCGGTACGATCATCATTGTTACCGAAAGGCACATAATCGCCTTCACGTTCAAAATCGACAGCCAGACCTCGTTCGTCGCGAATTACTTTTACTTTCGTATCGCGAATGGCTGCCAATGAATCGGCAACGATCGATAAACCGGCGATTCCGGTAGCACGAATACGTTCAACTGCTCCGTCGTGCAAAGCCATTTCGTATGCTTCGTAAGCATATTTATCATGCATATAGTGAATGATCTTCAATGCATTGACATAGACTTTAGCCAGCCAGCGCATCATCTGATCGTATTTAACCATGACCTCGTTGTAATCCAGGTATTCGCTGGTGATCGGTTCGAAAAGCGGAGTAACCTGAGCACCCGATTTTTCATCGCGACCGCCATTGATGGCATACAACAAACATTTTGCCAGATTGGCACGGGCACCAAAATACTGCATCTGTTTACCGATCTTCATGGGCGATACACAGCAGGCAATACCGTAATCGTCGCCATAATCGGGACGCATCAAATCATCATTCTCATACTGAATAGCTGAGGTATCGATAGATACTTTGGCACAGAAACGTTTCCAGTTTTCGGGAGCATTGTTAAACCAGAGTACAGTCAGGTTTGGCTCGGGAGCCGGACCCAGATTATATAAGGTATGCAAATAGCGGAATGAAGTGCGTGTTACCAGTGAACGACCGTCAACACCCTGACCACCTAATGATTCTGTAACCCAGACCGGATCGCCTGAAAACAAGTCATTATATTCGGGTGTACGCAGAAAACGTACAATACGCAGTTTAATAATAAACTGATCGATCAACTCCTGTGCTTCCTCTTCGGTGAGTTTGCCTTCGCGGATATCTTTGTCGATATAAATATCAAGGAAAGTAGCCGTACGTCCTAACGACATGGCAGCACCATCCTGATCTTTAACAGCAGCCAGATAAGATAAATAAAGGAATTGAACGGCTTCGCGGGCATCTTTAGCCGGTTTGGTTACATCAAAACCATATCCTGCACACATGCGTTCGAATGCTTTCAACGCTTTAATCTGCTCAGAGATTTCTTCACGGCTCTGAATAATCTCCTCTGTCAGTTCCTGTATATCGAGACGTTTGAGGTAATGTTTCTTTTCTTCCAGCAAAATCTGTGTACCATATAAAGGTACGCGACGGTAATCGCCAATGATACGACCACGGCCATAAGCATCGGGCAAACCTGTAATAATTGCCGAGCGACGCGCTGCAACCATTTCGTCAGTATAAGCGGAGAAAACACCTTCGTTATGCGTTTTGCGATAACGGGTAAAGATATCTTTCGTCATCGGATCCAGTTTGAACCCGTATGCTTCCAGACTATTTTCTACCATACGAACACCACATTTAGGATAAATACCGCGTTTCAGCGGTGCATCCGTTTGCAGACCAACGATTACTTCGTTTTCCTGGTCAATATAACCGGGTCCGTATGTATCAATTCCTTGGGGAAGTTTAGTTTCGGCATCATAAACACCTTTTTCTCGTTCTACTTTGAACATTTCGGTGAGTTTGTTCCAAACCTTTTTGGTTTTGTCGGACGAACTTACCAGAAACGATTCATCACCTGCATAAGGAGAGTAGTTATTTTGAATGAAATCGCGAACATTGATTTCTCTTTTCCAAATATCACCTTTGAACTGCGCCCAGTTCTGATTTTCAAACTTCATAAGCTATTGTTAATTTGTTTATTTCGGTTTAGATTGCAAAATTACATAATTTATCAGCCGAAAACTATCACTACATGTAGGTATTTATGTTAAACAACATAATCTTTATATCTTTTTAGCTAAACTATCTGTTTTTATCGGAACTGTTATAATTTTACAACACCTTGAGGTTTATTTGATGAATAAAGAAATATCTTTTTATATTGAAAGGTATATATCCGGAGTACTCAGAAAACAATCTAAATAAAATATATCATACATTTATCACTACAATTAAAGAACAAGAGATACATTATCTAATCAAGAAACCGTATATCTGAAACACAAAAAAAGGCCTTTCTTCGCAGAAGGACCTATTTTGAACCGGAAATAACCAATAAAAACTTTCCGGATAGCTTATTAATCATCTTATATGCTTACATAAATTAGCAATTGGTCTTGGTTAAATACATTTACTAATAGTGTTACGTTTGTCTTATCGACATTGCAAAGATACGGCGACATCTAAAAGCCGACAATACCTAACTATGAGTAAAATACCCTGATTGCATACCTATTCATGGTGATTCGATGAAAAAAACCAGATTTTATCATTTATTGTCATTTGTTCAGAACCTTGATGAAATCTACATTATCTTATCATTCAAAGCAAGATTATATCTTTTTATATAAAAATATGCCAAAAAACAGATACTTTTTTAGCATTTCTTTTACAATAACCATTATATTTGCCATATCAATGTCTTAGACCATTGATTATGAAAAACAAATGTTAACCTAAAAACAATGTTATTATGCAGCGAAAGAAATTGTTTGATTCTTTCAAACACTGGAAGCTATCTATGCTTGCTGTGTTGATGTCATTCTGTATGACACAAGCCTTTGCACAGTCGGCAGCTATCAAAGGTACAGTATTGGATGAGCTTGGCGAACCCGTGATGGGCGCCAATGTTATCGAAAAGGGAACGACCAATGGAATAATTACAGATTTAGATGGTAACTACATCATAAATGTGGATGATCCTGGTAAAGCTATTCTTCAATATTCGTTTGTGGGATATAACACAATCGAAGAGCCTGTAAAAGGCAGATCTACAATTAATGTTACATTAGATCCATCTGTAGTAAATCTGGGCGAAGTGGTGGCTATTGGTTATGGTACACAAACCCGTCGTGAGATTACAGGTTCGGTAGCTAATGTATCACAGGAACAGTTTAATAAAGGAGTAACACGCGATGCTTCGGATTTATTGCAGGGTAAAGTGGCCGGTCTGACTATTACATCCGGTTCGGGCGATGTAACCCGCAGTTCACAGATTCGTTTGCGTGGTACATCGACTTTACAAAACGACCAGGGACCGATGATCGTAATCGACGGTGTTCCGGGTGGCGATATGTCGACTGTTTCACCTAATGATATTGAATCCATTTCAGTATTGAAAGATGCCTCATCTGCAGCCATTTATGGTTCTCGTGCTGCCGGTGGTGTAATTTTGATCACGACAAAAAGAGGATCAGGATCTAAAAC
>CAMTPG010000244.1 GCA_947074335.1 uncultured Parabacteroides sp. | reverse complement strand
ATCATGATGTCAATGCGGTAATCTTCCATGGCAGAATAAAGGTATTCTTCCACGATCGGACTGAGTCGGTGGATTTCGTCGATAAAAAGCACATCATTCTTTTCCAGTGATGTGAGTACACCGGCCAGATCGCCCGGTTTATCCAGCACCGGACCCGAAGTCACCTTAAAACCAACACCCAGCTCATTGGCAATGATATTGGATAATGTGGTTTTCCCAAGCCCCGGAGGTCCGTGCAGCAAGACATGATCGAGTGCCTCTTTCCGCATACGCGCCGCCATGACGAAGATTTTCAGATTCTCCACAACTTTGGCCTGTCCGCTGAAGTCGGAGAACGAAAGCGGTCGCAGAGCATTCTCATACTCGCGTTCCGTCTCAGGCATGCGTACATCTCTTATATCGAATTCGTCTTCCATATTTCAAGTCTTTAATCCACAAAGATAAACATTCCATTCTATTTTCACAGCCAATCCATTACACAATCCCGGCCGGTCTGCGAATAAGTTATTGTCCATTATATCGATTGTATCTCTCTGTTATTTAAAATATTTTCCTATTTTTGTAACCGGAAAAAATTAAACGCAATCAGAAAACACATTTCTATCACTTATAATCAGCATCATGAAATGCCGGTTTAAGTAACGTCAATAAACGATAGCTTTACTATAAAACACATGAAAAAGATTCTATTTTATTTAGCACTGTTTTTTGCCGCCCACACAGTAATGGCGGCCGATAGTGTATTTGTACGCATTCCGCAAATACCTGTACTGATTGATCGTACAGATAATGTTATGGCCGAAATCCGCATTCCGGCTGATAAAGGCGATGTACTCAATGAACTTTCACTGCAATTGAGCGGTGATATCGATCTGGAAGAAATTGTTGCCATCCGCTTATTCTACAGCGGCGTGGAAGCTCCTTCGCGTCAGGGCACATTTTATCGCCCTGTAAATTATGTTTCCAGTTTTAATATCGGCAAAACCAGAGCGGCTAATTTATCCTATTCGGTAAAACAGCAGGAGCTGACACAGGTAAATGAGAAAATTACCTTAACCAGCAAACAACCCATGCTGCAGGGCGTAAACTATTTCTGGATCAGCATTCAGGTGAAACCCGAGACCTCTTTATTGAGCACCTTCTCGGTGGATGTAACCGGTGCCGAAATAAACGATCAGAAAGTTCCCGTAATCACCAACAGCAAAGGCGGAGCACGCCGCATGGGAATCGGCGTTCGTCATGCCGGCGATGATGATGTGGCAGCTTATCGCATTCCCGGATTAGTAACCAGCAACGAAGGCACACTATTGGGTGTTTATGATGTACGTTATAATAACAGTATCGATTTACAGGAAATGGTCGATGTAGGTGTAAGCCGCAGTACAGATAAAGGTCAGACCTGGGAACCGATGCAGATTGCCATGACATTTGGCGAAGCAAACGGCCTGCCGCATGCACAAAACGGCGTAGGCGATCCGGCCATTCTGGTTGATGAAACAAACAACACCATCTGGATTGTTGCCTGCTGGACACAAGGCATGGGCAATGAGCGCGCCTGGTGGAATTCGATGCCCGGCATGGAAGTAGACAGCACGGCACAGCTGATGCTGGTAAAAAGTACCGACGACGGCAAGAGCTGGAGCGAACCTATCAACATCACTTCGCAGGTAAAAGATCCTTCGTGGTATTTCCTGTTGCAGGGTCCTGGACGCGGCATCACCATGCACGACGGCACACTGGTTTTCCCGATTCAGTTTATCGATTCAACCCGCGTACCGAATGCCGGCATCATGTACAGTCAGGATCACGGCGAAACCTGGCATCTGCACAATCTGGCGCGCACCAATACAACCGAAGCACAGGTTGTGGAAGTGGAACCCGGCGTGTTGATGCTGAATATGCGCGATAACCGTGGCGGAAGTCGTGCAGTAGCCACAACAACCGATCTGGGTAAAACCTGGACAGAACATCCGTCGAACCGCAGCGCACTGCGCGAACCGGTTTGTATGGCCAGTCTGATTAAAGTTGACGCCAAAGACAACAGCACCGGCAAAGATCTGCTGATCTTCTCAAATCCGAATACGGAAAAGGGACGCCACAGCATCACCATCAAAATAAGCACCGACGGCGGACTGACATGGCCCGAACCTTATCAGCTTTTAATTGACGAAGATGAAGGCTGGGGTTACACCTGTTTGAGTATGATTGATAAAGATACAATTGGTATTTTCTACGAATCGAGTGTGGCACACATGACATTCCAGGCTATCAAATTATCGGATATCATCAAATAAACCGCAGGGCTTAATCTGAGCAAAACGGATTACATTATATAATATACAAAAAGAGCGAAACGGATTTTCCGTTTCGCTCTTTTTGTATACGATGGTACAGTTCGAAAAACAGATTTGATGAATCTGTAGAGAAGAACCTAAACCGTCCGGTCAAATCAGAATCATATAAATTATCGGCCTGAATACCCGATAATCTATACACATCCGGCACTTTTGGTTTAAACCAGCGCCAGCTTGCTCAAATCCATATCCCATTTAGGTTCGGTGTAGATAAGCTGCACGGCCTCTTCTGCCGTTTTTGCCACACGCCAGAGTGCGGCATGTTGTGCCCGCATAAATTTTTCGTCGATTGCCTGTTGCAACATGGCCAGCAGCGGATCGAAATAGCCGTTTACATTCAGTATCACAACCGGATTGGCATACAGGCCCAATTGCTTCCAGGTTATTACTTCGAGCAGTTCTTCGAGCGTACCGCAGCCGCCGGGAAGTGCAATAACGGCATCCGAGAGAGCTGCCATGCGCTGTTTGCGTTCGTGCATATTTTCCACTTCGATCAATTCGGTCAGTGCATCGTGGCACCAGTTTTGTTCAATCATAAAATGCGGAATCACACCGGTCACTGTGCCGCCGGCTTTCAGTGTGGCATCCGAAACGGCACGCATCAGGCCGGAATTGCCGGCTCCGTTGATTACACGCAGGTGCCGCTCGCCCAGCAGGCGGCCGAGCGCTTCGGCGGCGGCTGTATAGCAACCGGCCAGTTGTGTGCTGGAGGCGCAATATACGCAAACAGCCTTTATATGATTTAAATTATCGATTTCATCGTTTATCATCGGATCATTTTTTATCGGGTCATCTTTTATTTGATTATCTTTCATTCCTTGTATTTTTCAGAATTACAATGAATCTCTTTTACGGTTTGCATCACCTGCATTGTAAAAGTACTTACCGGATCTGATAAATCCAATTCAAATCATCATTCATTCCGTTCATTGGATTTATATCTTCTGTCCGATCCGTTTCCGTTCACCGCTTTTTCAGGAAATACTGTCGCTGATCTTCGGGATAATGCTCAATGGCATAACGCAGCGAGGTGCGCTTCAGCCGGGTGGCTTCGGCCTCCAGAAAAGTGGTCAGCACTTCGCGATCGCGTTTACCGACTTCGCGCAACATCCAGCCAATGGCTTTTTGAATCAGATCATGTTCATGCCCGATCAGTTTACGGGCCAGCGCCAGCGTATCGTCGAAATCGCCGCGGCGGATAAAAGCCCAGGTAGAAACCATGGCGATGCGCTGCTCCCAGAGATTATCGCTTTCGGCCAGCGCATACAGCATGCTTCTGTCTTTATCGTACAGCCAGTCGCCAACCAGATCACGGCAGGATAAATCCACCAGATCCCAGTTATTGCAGCGGCGGGCATTTTGCAGGTAAAACTCATACAATCGCTTCCGCTCATCGAAGATTGTCTTTTTATCCTGCACACGCGCCACCATAATCAACAGGGCACAAAGACGTGCTTCATGCCATTCGGATTTGAGCAGTTTTTGCAATTCGGCTTCGGGAAGCTGTTTGTTTGCTTTGGCAATCTGCCGGCTGTGGGGTACAATCACGCCCAGAAAACGATCGCCCTCACCATATTGTCCAGGACCGGTTTTAAAGAACCGGCTCAGATGCTTTGCCTTTTCGGGCGAGCCGACTGATTGCAGTTCGCTGAGGATAAATTCGGCACTCATGACGGGTAAACGCGGGTTATCGGACGGTCGCCTTCCAGCAAACCGATCACATTATCGCAAACGGCCTTCGCCATAATTATACGTGTATCGAGTGTCTGGGTGCCGATATGCGGCGTAAGTACCACATTCTCCATCTTCAGCAATTCGGGCAGCGGATGATCGCCGAATTCAAACATATCCAGTCCTGCGCCCGCAATCTTCTTATCCTGCAGTGCCTCGACCAGCGCATGCTCATCGATAAGCGGTCCGCGTCCGGTATTAATCAGAATGG
>CAMTPG010000243.1 GCA_947074335.1 uncultured Parabacteroides sp. | reverse complement strand
TACGAGCTTTCTGAATGTGACTGGAGTTCAGACGTGTGCTCTTCCGATCTATACAATCGGCCTTATCTGGATATTCACTGCTTGTAATCTTTTCAAGCAATTTATCCATTTGCCGGGCATATTGCATAGCCATTTCATTATTAGCATGAATATCAAGATCAAATAATCTGCGCATGATGCGGATTTCAAATACTTTATTATTCATTTTACGACTTTGGCTCAACAAACGGTTTAATTGTGCTACAAAGGTCTCACGATCGCCATTCAGATAATCGTGTTGATAGTTAGCATCCAGAAAGCCGGCTTCTAACTGCCACTGATTATCTTTAAGCAGATCAGGAAGCTGTTTTAACTGATTGACGGTTTCACGTACATATTCCGGATCCCCCGAATCATATCGTTTACGCAATGAATCGCGTAAAGCAAAATGATAACTGCTATAGGGTTTTCCGGCAAAATTCCGAAAATTATTGGTTTGTGCTTCAATAGAAATCAAATAAAAAAAGCAACACAATAGAATATATAGTAGTTTAATTTTCATATAATATACATAGATTGTCGGGTAAAAGTAAACAATATCTCTTAAATACAAGATATGAATTATAATTGTAACTAAAAATTTTATGCGATTATTTTCACTAAATAAAAAATCAATATTTAAATAACAAGTCATTTCTTCGCTAAATATCTTGTTAAAATCGATGTTTTTACAATTTTTCCCATACTTTTTTACAATTTTTCCCAATAATCATCACATTTCACATTAATTTTGAATCAAAGAAAAAATTGTTTGAAATCCTTTTGTTTCTTTTAAAATGTGGGGAAAGTAAGCAAGTATAGGGTATTTTCGTATATTGTAAAGGGCGGATATTATTTAATCCGCCCTTTTCTTTATATTTCTAAAACAATATATAGATGCTATACGTGAATAATCGATTTTTCAAAACTGATTTCCGGTAATTAAATGTTGCGTTCTCACTTTATATATACGAAAATCGTTTATGGTAATCTTTTTGGCCGGTGTTTCCTGATACACATGATGCGTCCACCATTTAATCTCGCCTTTGGTATAAATTAGCTGATTATTTTCGCGATTATAATTGATTGATTTTATACCGCCTGTTTCGGCAAGCGGTGCAAAAGGATGAAACTGCGATTTATCGATATCGAAAACAGCAACTCCTTCCCTGCCGGTAATCAGCAATTCACGATTATCGACCAGACATAAATCATGCCCTGCATTAAACGGAATAGTCCAGGTATTTTCCAGTTGCAAAACAGGCGAATCAGTATGCCATTGTTCCATCCGGTACGATTTAAGTTTACTAAACCCAAGCGCATAGAGCCGATTATTTTCGGAATTATACTGCAAGGCATGTCCGAAATATAATCGATCCTGAAATAATACCTTTTCGGGAAGTGTACGATCGAAAAGCTGAATACAGTTGCCTGCCTTATGTGTAGAAAGTGCAACTACAATTCGTCCATCGGGCATTATTTCTGCCGAATGTGCCAGCGGAGCGCTGGCATAAAAAAGTACTCGTCGCGTTTCAATCTCCAGTAAAAGAACGGCGCCGGCGGAGGCTGTAATTAACAGATTCCGGTTATTATCTGCAAATTTGCATTCATCCAACGGGTAGAGCTGTTTTTCGTATTCGGCAGGCAATTGCGAAAAGGCCTCTTTAATTTGCCATTCCCACACTACATCAACCATTTCTTCTTCCGAGCGATCCCAGTTGATAATCCGGATCATGTGATCTCCGCAAACAACGATTCGGGTTTCGGATTTTGTATTGATATCCATCTGTTTCCGTTAATTTATCAGACAATCTGCAATGAATCAGTCGATTTTGGACAGACAGTGTAATCTGTTTACCCGGATTAACTATTCTTTATTGATTTGTCAATCCAAAAAATCAGACTATTGCCTCATGCATATAATAATAACAGCCGCGTTTGCAATTTGTTGTTTTCGGATTCATCACATTCAGCAAATAACCATAGCTTCGGAAAGAGTGAATTCATACTGTCAGAAAAAAAGAAGCTGCCGATCCTTTTCAGAACCGACAGCTTCCACGCGTTGCGAAATGAAATATGTTCTATTGAATTATCTTACAATCACCTTCAACGATTTTCCGTTCAGTAAAACAACGTAGAAGCCCGATGATAACGGAATGGTTTGATCGGTTCCGGTTATGAAGCCTTTCGTTACGGCGCCCGAAACAGAGACGATTTGATACAGTTTGCCCGGCGTTCCGTTCAGGATGCGAAGTGCGCCTTGCTGACCCATTACCTGAACCGCTGCAAGTGAGGCATCGTTGATATCCGTGCTGGTTAATGAGAGCACAATGTCGTGTATCGGATTACTGCCCATTAAGATACCATCGCAGGCATAAGTGCCATAATTGCTTCCTGCCGAAACTGACAAATCATATTTTGTATTATCCAGCTTACCAATTGAGTAATAACCTGCGGCATCGGTTGTGTCGCGATTAATAACTGTTTTAGATTGTTTCAGTGTTACCACGGCGTCTGCCACAGGATTGCCCATCACGTCACTAACTGTTCCGGATATTGAATAATAAACCGGTTTAATCACTTCGCCGCCGCCTGTTGTTTTTACATTGGCATACAAATTCAGATCGCCGGTCAGTACGGTATTAAAGTCAAACATCTTATTATCTGCAGTATACCAAGCTGAATAATTACTACCGTAACTATCAGTTGGTTTATCAATAGCCCGGACAACACCATACGATGAAGATACTTTTTTATTGTCTACATAATAATTCACGGTATAACCGGATGAATGAGTCAACGTGAAGGTTGATAAATGCTTAACACTTACTTTCAGGAAATTTCCATCTGCGGTCAGTTCAATATATTCGTCATCCTGCTTTTCGGTGGTAATGCAACGCAATTCCAAGTTGCCTTCATCTTCGTGTGCATTAAACATATACAGAGAATTTGCTGCTTTATGCTCTTCGGCTAAAGGAATATAGATAATAAGCGGAGCAGGAAGCTCATTTATAGGAGTTAATAGTCCATTCTTCGGGCCACCGGAGAAATTCCAGTCTTTATAATCGTTTTCAATTAAATGACTGTTCTCTGTAGAACGTAAGGATTCCAGATTAGAGATCAGATATTTATGCGAAGAACTTGTTGTATCAGATTTCACTGAATTAAGATGGAACGAATAATTAGAATAATCAGGATATTTCTGAATCATTTCATATAAAGATGCCCAGTCTAAGTATTTCATATCATAGAGTGGTGATGACGACGTAAATCTTGATGAAAGATTAAAACCCATGAAAGGTTGTAAAGCAAAAACCGTATCAGATTTGATCTCTTTCACTAACATTTGTATATGTTTTTCTTTTTGATCATGAAGAAACTTATAATCGATACTATATAATCCATTGGGTAAAAATAAACAGGAATCAACGTCTGTAGAAGAAATCGTGTCATTTTTTAGTATGTTAATAAGAGTGACTTCAGCCAATTTTGCTTCCTTATTATCTGAAGTCGGGAGCAAATTAAAATATACTTTATTTCCCATTTCGGTATACAAACAAAGATCGCCGTCTAATGGTGTATCGAAATCCCATATTTTACCATCAGCTGTTGTCCATTTGTCGACCATCATTCCGTCAATTTTTTTATCGGATGCTTTTTCTACACCACAACTGATGTCTAAAAGTTTACCTTCTGTATTGTAGTATCTTACGGTATAACCGGATGAATGAACCAAAGTATATTCTCCTAAATGCTTAACACTTACTTTCAGGAAATTTCCATCTGAAGTTAGTTCAATATATTCGTCATCCTGCTTTTCGGTGGTAATGGCACGGAATTCCCAATTATCGTTTGCATCTTTCTGGGCATTAAACAGATAAAGTGAATTTGCGGCCTTTTGCTCATCAGATAAAGAAGAAGTATAGAAAACCAAGGGAGATGGTAGTTCCGTAAAAAAGCATACCGTTTTATGTGTTACCTGATTAACAACTGCTGAACTCCATTTATCCATACTTTTGGTTGTTAAATCGCTTTTTTCATTTGTGCGCAAATCGCTCAGATATTTATCCAGAGGTGAATCAGGATTCACCCTTGAATCAAGATATAACGCATGATTATTGTCGTATTCACGCATTAATTCAACCATAGATTCATCATCAAAGTTTGCATCTTTCCAAAGTGTACCCGGTAAAGTACTAATTACAGTGATAGCATATTTTAAGGGCTTTAAGGTAATCGTGGTGTCAGATTTAATATCTCTCATTGCACTAAAAGTTACC
>CAMTPG010000242.1 GCA_947074335.1 uncultured Parabacteroides sp. | reverse complement strand
GGTGAATACAGGCCAAACATTGCACACAATCCTTTCCCCACACCGGTTTTTTATTAACCATGGAGATAGTTTGTACAGGACAAATCCGTGCACATTTTCCGCATCCATTGCAAGATTCTGTAGTTCGAAAAGCCTGCTTTTTCAAAGCATATTTAACAAAAAGCGGATATATACCGCGGGTTTTTATCCATGGGAATGAACCCGATACATATAATCCTGCCGATACTGCCAAATGCTTCTGCCTGGTTTCGGGATCTGTTACAGATGAACATCCGATTGCTGATTGATTTTGTACATCTGCCAAACTCTCCGTAACCGATTCAATCGCCGACAGACGGCTCTGCATACCGGCCAGTTTTCGGGCAGCCTGTTCCGGACTATCCACATCAAATCCCGGCAACAAAATATAATTATTCGGCATGGTTACCGAAAAGCAGGCAGTAAGTATATATCCGTTCGGCTGCAAAGCTTCTGCCAGCAACCGGTCTGATTGGCCGCAATCATCACCACACACGCAGATGCCGTAAACAGGCTGCTGCCGGTAATTGTCAAACCGCACACGACGCACAAATTGCATCATTGCAACTGCCGGTCCCCACGAATGAACCGGAAATACAAAATAAACCGACTCTGTCTCGTTCAACCAATAAGTATACGTTTGTTCTGCTTTTTGCAACTCTCCGGCAATGGAGACGGGCGTTTCATTCCGCATCTCACCCAAAGCCAGCGCCACACTCCGCGAATTGCCTGTACCTGAAAAATAGAAAATCATACCACAAAGATATTTCAAAACATTTGGAAACCGAATGTTTTATCTGTTATTTTGCAATACATTTAAAGAATCTACTAATAATATGAAACGAATTTTGCTTATTTATGCAGCTGTATTCTCACTGTCTGCAACCACACTCCGGGCACAGGATGCCGCCACTAAGCGAATTATTGAAATGGGACAAACGGATAACCAGGTGATGAATCATCTGGATGTGTTAAGTAACCGCATCGGCGGCCGCGTAATCGGCTCGAATGCTTACGATAATGCGGCAGACTGGGTTGCCTCGCAGTTTAACGACTGGGGAATGGAGGTTGAAATCCAGGAAGCCGGTACTTTACCCGTTGGTTTTAACCGCGGCCCGTGGTTCGGTAAACTATTAGGCGACAAAAGCATGCCGTTACATTTCGTTACACCGTCGTATACATCGGGAACCAAAGGCGTGCAGCGCGGCCATGTGGTAAACGAACCGCTTACACAGGGCGAATTCGATCAGTTGAAAGGAAAACTCAACGGCGCCTGGGTTTTAATCAACGGCACGAATTCGGGCTGGCCTGTAGACCGCTCGGCAGCAGGCGATTCACTGCGCAAACAGGTAATCAGCGAGAACAATGAAACCGGCAAAAAAAACGGCATCATCATGCGCGATAACTGGGCTAACGGCACCAAAAATCAGCCTATTGCCTTGCGAAGCGATGTGCCCTGTTTATTTTACCGCGAGATGATCGATGCCGGCGTGCTTGGTTTTATCCAATCGTCGGAAGTGCCTATGCGCGCCCTGTATGATCGTACCATTATGACCGATTCTACCTTTACCTTCGATAATCTGCCCACGGTTTGCGACATCAAACTCAATGAGCATCAATTCAATGAAATCAAACAAATGGTTAAAGAGCGTCAGGATATTCTGCTCGAATTTGATATACGTAACCATTTCCGTCCGGGACCGGTGAAATACCATAATGTAATCGGGAAAATTGAAGGTACTGAATTTCCGGATGAATATGTTTTGGCCAGCGGACACCTTGATGCATTCGATGTGGCGACAGGCGGTGTAGACTGTGGATCAGGACTTTCATCAGTAATCGAAGCCGCACGCATGGTCAGCCAGTCGGGCGCCAAACCCAAACGCACCATGCTCTTTATTGCATTTGCCGGCGAAGAATTCGGATTACTCGGCGCTCAGGCCTGGGTAAAAGCCAATCCCGACAAACTGGATAAAATAGCCAATCTGTTTAATCGCGACGGCGGACCGCTTCCTCCGGTAAGCATCACAGTGCCGAAAGCGATGTATGCCGATTTTGTAAGCATCTGCGAACCCATTAATCAGGTAAATCCCGATTACACGTTCGAAGTGATTGAAGGCGGACCGTTTAATCAGCCCAAGCGACTTGGCGGCACGGATGCCTCCGTTTTTGCGATGCAGGGCGTTCCTACGTTGAGCCTTACCGAACGCGACATCAAAGGCTACGATTTCAATTACGGCGAAATCTGGCACACCGAACGCGATACCTATACCAAAAGTATTCCCGAATATCAGGAACAGGCAGCAACCGTGATTGCCATCGTGACATTAGGTGTGGCCAATCTCGATCATCAGTTATCGCGAAAAGGATTATATAAGAAATAAACGGCATATTCAGATAAACTGATCTGAGAGACTGAAAAGAGCAGTCAATGCAGACCCTTTATCTGTTCCATTCAACTATCTATTTAGAAAGCATCTTTCTGAAACTGTAAAGACAGCAGAAAGATGCTTTTTTGCAACGGATTGTTTGTTGATCGGGATTTTTTGATGACCTCATAAATCCCGTCGTTTACTCACCGGTAAGATTGATGAAACCTTACAATTCATACAGTAAATACGGTTTCTCGATTTAATACGCGTTTCATTATTACTTTTGATACACATTTGTATGTGTTAAAAACAGCATTCAATTTCTTTTCACGCCCGGATTTCTCTATTTTTACCAAAACGAAATTTCATGAAACGATCACATTCTCAAGCATCTTTTCTGTTCGGATTAGCCGTTTGCATCTTTTTGCTGTGCCAATCCTGCAGCGAACACACATCGCAAACAGATTTTCAACCCGAAAAAAAATATCAATATCTCACGGGCATTACCTACGAAAAACCGGTTACAAAAACCGAATTACTCAATCAGCTCGAATCCTATTTTAACTCCGTACAAATTCCGGTGAATGTACTGGCCGCTTTTATACAGGATATCGAACTGGCCGCAATACGTTACAACACCACGGGCGTGGACGGAAAACCGATTGAAGCCTCCGGACTGGTTTTAATCCCTTCGGGAATAACCGCTTACGATCATCTGGTTAGCATCCAGCATGTCACCACCGATATCGGCAAAGCACCTTCCGAAACCGGATTCACCTTCGAAATGGCACCGGTTTTGTTCGGTCATCCCGTAGCCATGGCCGATTATCTGGGTTACGGCATCACGCAAACGGCCGATATGCAACATCCTTATCTGCATCCCGAAACCACCGGAACAGCCTGCGCCGATATGATCGAAGCGGCCATCGAATATCTGGATTACAAACAAATCACCCCAAAAGCCGATGTGCTTGATCTGGTGGGCTATTCGCAAGGCGGCACCTCCACAGTGGCCACTTTGCTGGAGCTCGAAAAAAGAGGCAAATCCGCCAGTATCCGCGAAGTACATGCCGGCGGCGGCGTTTACGATCTGGAAGGCACCATCCATTATTTTCGCGCACTGGGCGCACACCCTTATGCACAGCCGGGATTTATTCCGTACCTGTTTCGCGGCATTATGTATGGCGATGGGTTGGAGCTTGATGCACATCAGCTCTATCATCCGCGCATTTTCGAAAACGGACTCGATGCGCTGTTCGGCACCAGCCCGCTTTCGAAATGGCACAGCGCGCTTGGCCGTGATCTGACGCAGATTGTGCATCCCGATTTTTACAAAACCGCCGATGCCCGAAATAATCCCGATCTGGATGCGCTGCTGCAGGCCTTCCGAAAAAATTCGCTGCTAAATGGCAGGGCGCCGCAGACCCCGCTCCTGCTCTATCATACACGTGCCGACGAATATGTGCCTTTTCTGAACGTAGAAGCTGCCGTTCAAACCTGGTCCAATGCACAATTAATCGAACTGAAAGCTTCTGATCACACCCTGGGCTGCATCGAATTTATGCTCTGTTATCTGAATTTGCGCCCGCTGTTTTCAGGATTATTTAAATGATTGCAATTGATGTTATTTTTGACAGAAACGAAACCATTCGATTTCTCTGTTTTTATGTTTTTGCAGATGCCTGAAATCATCGTCCGGATTATGCACTGCCATGCATTTCCGGCTACACTGCAGTGTAACAAAAAATACACTGCAATGTAATCCGGCTTACACTGCACTCCGTAGTATAATCAGGCTCAATAAAGAGCTGCCCAGAACTATTCTGTTTTTAAGATTTTCTTCACATATCAGGAGATGAAAATCACCCCCTGCTACCCTTCTCTCAGTCATGAAAAGAAGTATTTGAAA
>CAMTPG010000241.1 GCA_947074335.1 uncultured Parabacteroides sp. | reverse complement strand
ATCAGTCTGATAACGACCAACGACAGACTCCGGCAATTCAATTCGGTAACCGATACCTACCTTACCATTTTTATGACCCTGGGATGCATCGGTCTTTTGTTGGGAATCATGTGCTTTATCATCATCATCCGCAAACAAATGACGATGCGTAAATCGCAAATCCAGCTCTATCTTATTTTAGGATATACAACACCCGGATTATACAAATTATATTATAAAGAAAATTTAATGATTCCTTTATACGCCTTCATCTCCGGATTTATTGCAGCCCTGTTAAGCATCGGTCCGGCAATTTGCATCATCAGTTTATTGATGTGGGGAATCATTCTTCTATTCTCACTCTTATTTATACTCTGTGTGTTACTGTTTATTCGCTTTACAGTTCGTAAAGAGATAAGAAATAATCATATAAATATTGTACAAACTTAAATTAGAACATCATGGAAAAAATGAAAAAAACTGTTTTTTGTTTCGCGATGATTGTTTTTGCAACGACTCAGTCGGATGCACAAACCCCGCACGGCTGGCGTGGTCCGGAACGAAGTGGCATTTATCCCGAAACGGGACTGTTAAAAAGCTGGCCTGCCGGCGGACCCGAACTGCTCTGGGAAACGCTCGATGCCGGCAAAGGTTATTCGAGCCCTGTAAAAGTGAATGATAAACTGTTTGTTACCGGCATGAACGAAGACGAGACCATGGAGATCTTTTCGGCCTATTCGCTCGACGGCAAAAAACTTTACGAAGTGCCTTACAGTAAGCCCTGGGATCAGACCTATCCCGAAACCAGAACCACGCCGGCAGTAGAAGGCGATAAAGCCTATGTCATCAGCGGTTCGGGCGATATTGTTTGTCTTAACACAGCCAACGGCGACATCCTGTGGACCGTAAACGGAGCCGAAGAGTTTGCCCGCAAAACCGGAATCTGGGGCACCTCCGAATGTCCGCTTCTTTTCGATAATAAAATCATTTACACACCGTCGGGCGATCAGACTACGATGGTTGCCTTAGATACACAAACAGGCAAAACCGTCTGGAAAAGTGAGCCGTTAGGCGATGCCGGTTCATACGTCTCTCCCATTTTAATTACTTACAACGGGAAACGACAAATTGTAGGATCGACAGGCAACACCGTATTCGGCGTTAATCCCGAAAACGGAAAGATCGAATGGACCTTCAAAGAATGGGGCGGACCCGCCAGACCGGCACCTCCGGGAGCACCGGCCGGACCGCGTCCGAATATTGCAACTAACACACCCTTATATCACAACGGGCAGCTCTTCTTCAGTCATGGCTATGATATCGGATCGTACATGTTGCAATTAAACGACGACATGACCGGCGTTGAATTACGCTGGAAAAATGACGATTTAGATACCCATCACGGCGGCCAGGTTTTAATGGATGGCACCATTTACGGATCAAACTGGATTAACAACAACCAGGGAAACTGGGTTGCCGTAGACTGGAATACCGGCGAAACAAAATATGATCACACCTGGAGTGGCGGCAAAAGCAAAGGTTCGATCGTTGCTGCCGATGATATGCTGTATTGCTACGACGAACGCCGCGGCGGTGTAGGCCTGATCAAACCGAATCCCGAAAAATTCGATTTAGTCAGCGAATTTCGTGTCACCAAAGGAGAAGGACCACACTGGGCTCACCCGGTAATCGCAGACGGCGTTTTATATCTGCGACACGGCAATGCATTAATGGCGTATAAAGTAAAATAATCATCAAATGAAAACAATCGGAAAAATTACAGGATTAAGCCTCCTTCTTTTTGCGGGGATTTCTACGGTTGCGGCACAATCGCCTTACGGATTCAGAGGACCCGACAGAAGCGGTTTATATTACGAAACAAATCTGCTTGAACAATGGCCCGAAGAGGGTCCGGCTCTGCTATGGGAAATCAATGATGCCGGCAAAGGCTATTCAAGCCCCGTTATTTACCAGGACAAAGTTTACCTCACGGGCATGAACGAAGATGAAACCCGCGAAATTTTGTCGGTCTATGCACTTAACGGTGAAAAACTCTATCAGGTAGAATACGGCACGCCGTGGGATAAATCGTATCCCGAAACGCGCACCACACCCACCATCGAAGACGGCAAAGTGTATCTGATCAGCGGTTCGGGCGAGATTGTCTGCCTCAATGCCTCCGACGGCGCTTTAATCTGGCAGGTAGACGGCGGCAAAGAGTTTGAACGCAAAACCGGAAAATGGGGCACTTCCGAATGCCCGCTGGTATTCGACAACAAAGTGATTTATACACCCGGAGGCGACAAAACCACCATGGTTGCCCTGAATGCCGAAAATGGCAAAACCGTGTGGCAATCGCGCCCGTTAAACGGACACAGCGGCTATGTATCGCCCGTGTTGGTTATGCAGAACGGTGTTAAGAAAATCGTGGGAATGACCTCTTCGCATGTATTCGGTGTACATCCCGAAACCGGCAATATCGAATGGACATTCAATGAATTCGGCAGAGAAGGCAATGGCGAAACCATCGTTACCAATATGCCGATCTACGATAACGGGCATCTGTTCTTTTCGAACGGCTACGACGTTGGCGCTTTCATGCTTCGACTCAATGTGAACGGCTCGGATGCCTCGTTGGTCTGGCGCAACGACGACCTCGATACGCATCATGGCGGATTCGTCTTGGTAGACGGCGTGATTTACGGCTCCAACTGGATTAACAATAACCACGGAAACTGGGTTGCTTTAGACTGGAAAACAGGCGAAACCAACTACGAAGCAACCTGGGAAGGCGGCAAAGGAAAAGGATCGGTAATTACTGCCGATAACCGGTTAATTTGTTACGACGAACGCCGCGGAACCGTAGGTCTGGTAAATCCCGATCCCGAAAAATTCGATGTAGTCAGCGAATTCAGAATCACAAAAGGAGAAGGACCGCACTGGGCACATCCCGTTGTAGACAATGGTATTCTATATATCAGACACGGCAACAACCTGATGGCCTATACTATTAACTGAGATAATTAATAAGCATGGATATTTTAAAACAACTCAAGTCAGGAGATCTGATAGAATGGACCATCGATCGTATTGTTTCTTTACTGGAAATCGATACAACCGACACTTGTTTTTATGATCTGCTGGCTTTATCTAATGCGCAATCCAGAAAGCAATTCGGCGATCGCGGTTACGTATTTACACAAATCGGCATCAATGCCGAGCCCTGTCCGGTGAATTGTAAATTCTGTTCCATGGCCTCCGGTCATTACTCGATGGATTCGCAATGGGATAAACCGGCCGACACCTTAAAAGAGGAGTTAACAGCTATCGGAAACGATTATTTTGATGATTTCTTCCTGATGACAACCGCCGATTACCCGCAACAATCCTTTATCGAAATCGGCAGAACACTGCGCCCGCTGTTGCGCCCGGATCAAAAATTTGTAGCCAACATCGGCGATTTCGATTTATCCACGGCCCGGCAGTTAAAAGAGGCCGGATTCACCGGTGTATATCACATCAACCGGTTACGCGAAGGCATCGATACCAATGCCTTGCCCCAAACGCGCGAAGCCTCGATACAGGCTGCCCGCGATGCCGGTTTATCCATCTATTATTGCATCGAACCGATAGGCCCCGAACACAGCTATCAGGAAATTGCCGTAGAGATACTGCGTGCCGTTACACTCGGCATCGAAGTGATGGCCGTTATGCGCCGCATCGCCGTGCCCGGCACACCTTTATACAACAAAGGCATGATAACGGCAGCCGAACTGACCAAGATTGTGGCAGTAACCAATCTGGTGGTTAAACCCACGCGCGCCATGAATGTACACGAGCCCACACAAGCCTCATTATTGGCCGGAGTAAATCAGCTATATGCCGAAATCGGCGCCAATCCGCGCGATACCGACAGCCATACGGAAAACAACCGCGGATTCACCATCGATAAAGCCTGGCAGATGCTGCATGATTTTGGCTATCGGCAGTCCTGATGAATTATCCGCTGCGCATTGACACCGTGTGGCAAAGCGAATTTTATTCCTGAATTTATTTTAGAAATATCCACTTAAATAACCTGCGAAGTGCATCCCGAAAGTTTATGTCTGATTCGGGATGCACTTTAGCAAAGAAATATTTATAAATTTACGATCCGGATTATTCTTATGATAAACAATTAAGTTTACAAATTTATTTCTTTGCGAAGCAATCAGTAATACTTCATAAAAGCTCATCGTAATTGGTTTTAAATTATCTTTGTTGCAAAATATCCAATAATTATAAAACTTATCATGAAAGAAAATAATAATTATGATGTATTTGATATAAAGAATGCAGGAGAAATATCCTTATTAA
>CAMTPG010000240.1 GCA_947074335.1 uncultured Parabacteroides sp. | reverse complement strand
TTATCACTTATTAAATCGATGAAAATTAATACTGTATTTTGGTATAATATCTTAAGTGTTTTCATGCTTTTTGGTATTATTATTGAACTAAACGCGCAACAAACGAATTCTTGTTTCGTATCCGGAAATGTACTGACAACCGACGGAGAACCGGCTGAGTTTATCTCCGTTTCACTAAAAAATACAACCTATGGCGCATTGACTGATGCCTCGGGTAATTTTGCTTTTTATGCGCCTCCGGGCGATTATACACTGGTGGTTTATTCCATCTTTGCTCACAAAAAAGAGCTGCCTGTTACAATTGCTGCAGATACTAAAAATCAATTTGCAGATATCGAAATTCTCGAAAATGTCAACCAATTGGAAGATGTAGTAGTAACCGGACAGTTTACACCACAATCACTACATAACTCACTGTATAAGATCAGGGTAGTTAATCAGAAAGCCATTGCGCAAAAGGCACCTTCCGATTTACAGTCTTTATTAAATACCGAAATCGGAGTTCGTATCTCGAATGATATGGCATTGGGCGAAAGCGATTTCGAACTGATGGGAATGAGCGGTAATAATGTGAAGGTTTTAATAGACGGCGTACCGATGGTGGATCGCGGATCAACCAAACAGAGTTTAAGTCAGATCGATGTCAATACCATCGAGCAGGTGGAAATTGTGGAAGGTCCGATGTCGGTTATTTACGGAACCGATGCACTGGCCGGTGTAATCAATATTATCACCAAAAAAGCCAAAACGAATTCGGCAAAGAATAGCATCTCTGTTTCTGCCCGTATTCAGGAAGAAAGCATGGGAAGTGAATATGATTTTTTCCATAAAAAAGGCATACATAATCAAAGTGTAAATGCATCATTTGCTTCGAAAACCGGTATGTATCTGGATGGTTCGTTTGCCCGAAATACGCATGGCGGATGGACAGGAACCGGCACCGGACGCGAAAAAACCTGGGCACCGAAAGATCAGTTTCTCTATAATGCCACGCTGGGTTATAAGAATAACGATTGGCATGTGTGGTATCGCTTCAGTTATCTGGATGAAACAATTTATAATGCCATAAATCCCACCGATTTAAATCCCACGCAATTGTCTGATCGTGATTATCTGACCGATCGCCGGATGCATAATCTGCAGGCCGACTGGCGCCCGGATAACCGGCTTACCGTGAATGTGATCGGATCTTTGCAAAACTATAAACGTCGCACAAAAACAGTAGTAACCGATACGGCTACCGGCGAAAAATGGCTGTCGAGCGAAGAATCGAGTCAGGATGTGTCGAAATACGATGCACAGTTTGTGCGTGCAACGGCAGCGTGGACTGTAAGTCCTACGGTGAGTCTGCAACCCGGCATCGAATACAATCACGATAAAGGATCAGGCGGCCGCATCTTAGGCGAACCTTCCATTTCAACACTTGCCGCTTTTCTTTCGGCCGAATGGAAGCCTTGGGAATGGATTAATTTCCGTCCGGGTTTACGTTCTATCCTTTGGTCGGATTATAAAGCACCGTGGGTAATTCCCTCTTTTCTTACCCGCGTTTCTGTCAATCCCAACATGGATTTGCGATTCTCGTATGCCTATGGATTTCGGGCACCTACATTGCAGGAGCTGTATTTCTCGTTTCACAATGCCAATCATAACATCGACGGGAATCCGGATTTGAAAGCCGAATATTCAAACAACTTTACACTCTCATATACCTGGCGAATCCTGCACAATGAACATGTGCGTTTAACCAGTACTTTATCGGGTTTTTATAATGATTTTCGCGATCGTATTACAACGGCGCAGAGCATCAATGATCCTACTTTGACAACCTATTACAATATAGATAAGTACAAAACAACCGGCGGTTCATTCGAGAACATCGTGTGGTGGAATAATCTGCAGGCCAATGTGGCTTTTATGCTGGTAGGTCGTTACAACAGTCTTTCGGATAATGAACAATTTGTTGGCGATGATTTGCCCGAATTTCGCTTCTCGCCCGAATTTACCACTTCGATCTCTTATCAGTTGCCGAAGTGGAGAACGAATGTAAATCTGTTTTACAAATTCACGGGTAGTCGCAACGAATATCGCTACGATTCGAACAACGGAACCTATTATTTAGGCGGACTTGCCTCTTATAACTGGGCCGATTTAACGGTCAGCCAACCGGCCGGCAAATATCTGATCGTAAATGCAGGTGTAAAAAACCTGTTCAATATCACAACAGTCGATAATACTACACGAAGCAGCGGACACAGCGGCGGGGGAGCAAGCCTGATGGGTTGCGGCCGTTCATATTTCGTGGGTTTAGCTATAAATTTCAATAAATAATAACTATACAAAAAAGAATGATGATGAAAAAAATCTGGAGTTTTCTGCTTTTAGCGGGCGGAATTTATTTTACCGCTTGCGATAATAATGAAGATATTGCTTATCAGGATATTACCGTGAGTTTCGCTGCTGCCGAAACCGGCATTGACGAAACACAAAGTGAAACTGCTGTCGGCATTAGTCTGACGCGTACGGCAACAACGGATCTGACTGTTACCGTATCTTATACAACTCAGGATGTTGCATACGGAACAGATTTTACAATGGTTCCGCAACCTGTTGATAATACACTGACTCTGACAATTCCTGCCGGAAGCAGCTCGGGTTCTTTCACGGTTGAGAAAACAGCCGGAATCTGGTTTGAAGGCGATGAGTCGATAACTTTCAGCATTACGTCGATTGCACCGACATCGGGTTATCGCATAGCCGATAATGCAACATCGGTGTTAAGCTTTGGCGCTATCGTTTCTTCGGGAAGCGAATTGACGCTCGAAGGTAAATCAGGCGAAGTAAATTATGCCAATGTGGTATATGTGGATTTCAGTTCAAATCATCAGTGGCCGGTAAGTCGCTCAAGTTGGAATCTGGGATTCTATTGCGGCGCCGATTATCGTGTGGTATTGAACGGTTCGTATGCTACAGCTGCTGTTTCTTCCGGAAAAACAGATTTCTCTGCTGTTACACTGGCTGATGCCGAAGCTGCTTTCAATGATGCAGATATGAATGTATCGGCTACTCCGATGAGTTCTACAGGTTTATCTCTGAATTTGGTGGATAGTTTCGATGGTTCGTTAGAGGGAACAGCTATTGCTGCCATTGCTTCGGATGATGATGCTAATCCGGTTTATTTTGTGGCTTCCGAAAATGATAAATCTACTTACGAAAACTGGTATAAAATAAAAATCAACCGCAATGGTAATACCGGCTATCGTGTGCAGTATGCCCGTATGAATGAAACAGCGGTTCAGACTGTCGATATTACTAAAGATGAGGCCTATAATTTTGTATTCCTTTCGCTGGAAAGCGGTAAAACTGTTTCTGTTGAACCGCAGGCTGCAAAATGGGATTTAATGTGGGGTTATAATATCGGTTCAACCAGCGGAAGACCTTATTTCATGCAGGATATGGTAGTGATTAATAACATTGGCGGAGCGAAAGTATCTGAAGTGGCCGTAACTAATCAGATTGATTCTGATTATGAGGCGTTTGATGAATCTCAACTGGCTGCACTTTCTTTCACAGACGATCGCATTGCTATTGGCAGCAACTGGCGTACCACATCGAATATGAATGGTGCAACCGGACCGCTTGGCATTAAAACAGATCGTTTTTATGTTGTGGAAACACCTGACGGCTATTATTATAAAATGCGTTTTATCAGCATGGGACTGGCTAATGATGGCGGCGAACGTGGTCGTCCTGTTATTCGTTATGCACGTGTAAAATAAATGATTGATTGCAAATAAATGAACTTATTGAACTATAAAAAACAATTAATAGCAGGAGCTGTTATTTTACTTATCCTCATAGCAGGAGGCATTATCGGTTGGAACCGATATGCCTCTGCTACGCGGATTGCACTGATTAATTTTCAGCCGTTTCAGGCAACCAGTCTGGTAAAATCCAATCAGGATTCGCACATCCGGTATAAGGAAGTGGGCGTGGACGAATTGCATAAATTGTCGGGTTACGATTTTGTGCTGGGTTTTGGTATGGGCATGCAAATCAGTGCCGATCAGCGCACTCAACTTCAGCAAGCCGCCAACAACGGACTGCCGGTTTTAATTTATGCAGCAACAAATCCGGATAACAATATCTGTAGTTTGGACAGTGTCCAACAAAAAACGGTTTCGGATTATTTGCGCAACGGCAATCGTCGGAATTATCAGCAACTGGCCCGTTATATACGTAAATATGTGGATGGCAAATCCCTGTTTATCAATGAGCCCGATTCAGTGCAACAGATGGATAGCGATGTGCTGTATCATCTCGACGAGAATGAGTCGTTTAA
>CAMTPG010000239.1 GCA_947074335.1 uncultured Parabacteroides sp. | reverse complement strand
CAGCACTGTCACGCTCAGCTATCAGTAAACCGGCAGCTACACTGCATACAACTATCTGACAGACAACGATCTGCTGCCTGTTGCATGGCAGTGCACTAACAACTCATTGTACAACAAGTTGTATACACATTGTACAATGAACCGGAGTTATGTTGTACAACGAACGGGCAACTTGTTGTACAATGAGTTGTTACCGGATGGCCGTGCGCCGGATAGTACACTGCCATCTGCTTAACAGCCCTTCGCAGTGTACCGGATTTTGTTAAAAACATAAATTGAGGCATGGAAACCGTATTTTTAACACGATACATCGCATTTATCGGGTTAATTCTGTATATTTGAAAAAGTGACTATTTTTTGAACTGACCGGGATATGGAATTATACACACGCATCACATGGCCGAAGGCTAAATTCACCCTTTCGCAACAGGAAAAAATGTTGCTTCTGGGCTCCTGTTTTGTTGAAAACATCGGCGGGAAACTGCAGGAAAATAAATTCAAAACCGTAGTCAATCCCTTCGGCACCATTTACAATCCGGCATCCATAGAGCGGGCGCTTTACCGGTTGCTTGATCCGCGGCCCTTTACGGCTGCCGATCTGTTTCTGTTCGACGGCGTGTACCATAGTTTTTATCACCACAGCCGCTATTCGGGATTAACCGAAGCCGACTGTCTGACGAAGATGAACAAAGAGCTGGAGCGGGCGGCGCGTTATTTGCGAACGGCCGAACGACTGGTTATAACCTGGGGTTCGTCGAACATTTACCGGCTGAAAAGTACGGGACAAATTGTTTCCAACTGTCATAAAATGCCCGAGAACCTGTTTCAGCGTCGCCGACTGGGCGTGGAAGAGATTGTGGAGAGCTGGGATGCGCTGCTGGAAGCGATCTGGAAAATTAATCCCGACATGAAGATTATTCTCACCGTGAGTCCGATACGCCACTGGAAAGACGGCGCCCACGGTAACCAGCTGAGCAAAGCGGTATTACTGCTGGCTGCCGATGAGCTGCAGCAGGTTTATCCCGACCGGATTTTATATTTCCCCTCGTATGAGATTATGCTCGACGAATTGCGCGATTACCGGTTTTATACCGACGATATGATTCATCCCTCGCCACTCGCCGTTCAGTATATCTGGGAACGCTTTGCCGAAGAGCTTTTCACCCGCGAATCGCGCGAATTGCTCCGCGAATGGGAGCAACTGCGTAAAGCACTCGCCCACAAACCGTTTCAGCCGGAGAGCGAAGGATATCAGCGATTCTTACTGCAAACTATGTTAAAGATGGAACGACTTATGGATAAATTTCCGTTCTTTGATATCAGAAACGAAATAGAAGAAGTTAGACAACAGATCAAACGTATATAACATGGAATACGACATCAGAGAAGTTGCAGAAATCATCGGTGCCGACGGCAGCAAACTGCATGATGATACAATAAGTATTTTGTTAACTGACAGCCGGCGACTCTCTTTTCCGGAGCGGAGCCTCTTTTTTGCGTTAAAAACGAAGACGAACAACGGACATAATTATATAAAGGAACTTTACGGATTACGCGTGCGTAACTTCGTGGTTTCAGAACGACATGCCGAATATGCGCGGCAGATGCCCGATGCGAATTTCCTGATTGTAAAAGATCCGGTAAAAGCGCTGCAGAAACTGGCCATTCATCACCGCCGGAATTTTCATTTCCCGGTGATCGGCATTACCGGAAGTAACGGAAAAACCGTGGTAAAAGAGTTTTTATATCAGCTGCTGCATCATGAATTTAACATTGTGCGCTCACCGCGCAGTTATAATTCGCAGCTGGGTGTTCCGCTATCTGTCTGGGAGATGAACGATAAGCATACGCTGGGTATTTTCGAAGCGGGTATTTCGCAACCCGACGAAATGGAGAATCTGCAGCGGATGATTCGTCCTACAATCGGCATTATCACCAACATCGGCGAGGCGCATCAGGAGAATTTCATTTCGGCCGCCCAGAAATGTCTGGAGAAACTGACGCTGTTTAAGGATTGCGACGCCATTATCTACAATGCGGATAATGTACTGATATCTAATTGCATGGAGGCATCCTGCCTGTCGCATAAGGCCATTACCTGGAGTAAGACCGACTCGGAAGTACCGCTTTTTGTTAAATCCATCGAAAAGATGAAGAATGAAACGGTGATCGAATGTACTCTTTTGGGATTAGACCGCCGATATGTGATTCCGTTTATCGACGATGCTTCGATAGAAAATGTGCTGCAATGCATCACCGCCATGCTTTATCTGAAGCCGACAAGTGTGAATGATGAAGCAAAATTCAGTAAACTGGAGCCGGTGGCTATGCGACTGGATGTAAAACAGGGCATTAACAACTGTTTGATTATCAATGATACATATAATTCGGATATTAACTCGCTCGATATTGCGCTCGATTTTCAGCAAAGTCGTCGGGTAGGTAAAAAACTGAAATGCACACTGATTCTTTCAGATATATTGCAATCGGGCACTTTGCCGAAATCATTGTATAAAAAGGTGGCCGATCTGGTGAAGCGCAAAAAGATCAGCCGGATTATCGGCATCGGGCGCGACCTGACAGCCTTTAGTGATGTGTTTGATATCGAAAAGACTTTTTATCTGACGACCGACGATTTTATCAAATCGGGCGCCATCCATAAGTTTCGTAATGAGCTGATTCTGATTAAGGGTTCGCGCCGTTTTCATTTTGAGAAAATCTCGGAGCTGCTCGAAAAGAAGGCGCACGAAACGATTCTCGAGGTGAATCTGGATGCCATCGTACATAATTTTAACTGGTACCGGGCGAAACTGAAACCCGAAACCAAAATGGCCTGCATGGTAAAGGCTTTTGGTTACGGCGCAGGATCGTACGAACTGGCCAAAACACTGCAGGAGCATCGCTGCGATTACCTGGCGGTGGCGGTAGCCGACGAAGGTGCCGAGCTTCGCAAAGAGGGCATTTCGATTCCGATCATTGTGATGAATCCGGAATTTAACAGTTTCAATATGCTGTTCGAGCATCAGCTGGAGCCGGAGATTTACAGCTTCCGTCTGCTCGATGCCATCATTCATGAGACCGAACGGCGCGGCATCACCTTTTATCCCATTCATATTAAATTCGATACCGGCATGCACCGGCTCGGGTTTCAGCCCGAAGATGTTACGGCGATCTGCGAGCGACTCAAATCGCAAAGCGGCGTGGTGGCGCGATCGGTATTTTCGCATCTGGTGGGAAGTGATTCGCCTGTATTCGACGAGTTTACACATAAACAACTGGATACCTTTATCGAAACGGCAACAGCTTTCGAGAAGGAGATTGAATATCCGGTGATTAAACATATTCTGAATTCGGCCGGTATCGAACGGTTTACCGGCTATCAGCTTGATATGGTGCGACTGGGTATCGGATTGTACGGCGTCAGCGCATCGGGCGAAAAGGGATTACGCAATGTGAGTACGCTGCGTACCACGATTTTACAGATTCAGACCATCAAAGCGGGCGATTCGATCGGATACAGCCGACGCAGTTTTGTGAACCGCGATTCGCGCATCGGCATCATCCCGATTGGTTATGCCGACGGTTTAGACCGCCATTTAAGCAACGGCGTGGGCGAAGTATTTGTCAACGAGCAGCGTTGTCGCATCATCGGCAATATCTGTATGGATACCTGCATGATCGATCTGACAGATATCACTGCAGATGAGGGAGATAGCGTAATGCTGTTTGGCGAAAATCTGCCGGTCAATGAAATGGCCGACCGGTTAAATACCATACCGTACGAGGTGCTTACTTCGATTTCGCCCCGTGTAAAACGCGTCTATTACCGCGAATAATTGCGTATGATGCACAATTTGAGTATTTTTGTGCCGTAAACTATAATTAATAGGTATGAGTCATAATTTATTGAAAGGCAAGCGAGGCATCATTTTCGGAGCACTGAATGAGATGTCGATCGCCTGGAAAGTGGCGGAAAGAGCCGTTGAAGAGGGAGCAATCATTACATTAAGTAATACACCGGTTGCTGTACGCATGGGAGAAACAGACGCCTTAGCTAAAAAACTGAACTGTGAAGTAATTCCTGCCGATGCCACAAATGTGGAAGACCTGGAAACTGTTTTTGCACGTTCTACAGAGATTTTAGGCGGAAAAATTGATTTCGTATTACACTCAATCGGTATGAGTCCGAATGTGCGTAAAAAACGCACATATGATGATTTGGATTATTCAATGCTCGAAAAAACACTGGATATTTCGGCTGTTTCATTTCATAAAATGTTGCAGGTCGCTAAAAAACAGGATGCGATTGCCGAATATGGTTCGGTTATTGCCTTGTCGTATGTGGCTGCACAACGTA
>CAMTPG010000238.1 GCA_947074335.1 uncultured Parabacteroides sp. | reverse complement strand
GTGATACCCAGAATCAGAATTGAGGTAAAGAGAGGTAATCCCTCTTTAATCACAATATACATCGGGATGATGGTAAGCGCACATTGCCAGATAATGCCTATAGCTACATTAAACATATCACGTTTAAAACCGCGATTGACTTTAAGTTGCGGATAACGGGCCAGAGCCTTTTGTTCGATCGGTTTCCAGCGTCCCCACGGACGTACACGGACATAGAAATTGATCAGTGTCTCTTCGTCAGTAGGATCCGTTAACAATGTTCCAATGATACAACCGATAAACGAAACAAACAT
Organism: uncultured Parabacteroides sp.; assembly: GCA_947074335.1. Classification (GTDB taxonomy): domain Bacteria; phylum Bacteroidota; class Bacteroidia; order Bacteroidales; family Tannerellaceae; genus Parabacteroides. Next base: position 4,089 of record CAMTPG010000238.1, on the reverse strand, counting down.
CAACAACGGGAAATAATACAGCGGCAGCGTGCCGGGAAAGAACATTGGTACAATCATGGCTGCAAGAATTCCTGTAAGCATGCCCCAGAAATATCCGTAGCCGTTAAAGCGCCACCAGTGCCATTTAAGCAGATTAGCTGCAATATAACCGCCATACAGTGCCGATACGATCCATTGCAACACCGAATTAATATTTTCCACAAAAAATCCGATGATGGTACTCACTACCACAACCAGCACCGAAATCAGATAGCTGGCATGAATCTGGGTGCGTGCCGAAGCTTTGGGATTGATATATTTCAAATATACATCATTAACCAGATAAGCAGGCGCCGCATTCACAGTCGATGCAAAAGTAGACATGAAAGCCGCCAGCAAACCGGCCAGCAACAGACCTGCCAGTCCGACGGGCACAAACTCGCTGATGGCACGCGGCAGAATGGTTTCGAAATCGATAGCCGAACCCATAGCCCGGAAATCTTCACTAAAGAATACAAGGGCCAGTACGGTAAAGCCCATAATCATCAGATAACGGGGAATTAGCAGCACAACAGGCACCGAGCCACTCATCAGCGCAGCCTCTTTGGGCGATTTACAGGCTAATACTTTCTGCATATCATAATTGGGTGCCGGGCCGGCCATACTCAGAAATATACCTTTGAAAAGCATCATCATCACCACAATCGTAAAGAGTCCGTATTGATCGGCCTGCATCTTGTCCATGACCGAAGGAATCAGATTACTCCAGTCCATTTCGAGCGTCCACCCGAAAAAGGGTGAATCCCAGCCGCCGGGAATATGTTGGGCCAGCATATCGGGCGAAACCTTGACCATCGCAATGATGGCAATGGCAATACCCGAAACCGTCATGATGGCAAACTGCACCACATCGGTCCATACAATACTGAGCATTCCGCCCATCATCACATAAAAAGTGGCAATGGTGGTAAAGAAAATGCCATACATATGAGGCACATACTCGGCCGGCACATCAATCGGAATAAACTGTGATACAGCTTCCCAGGGGAAGAATATCTCCATAAATTTTCCAATACCGATGAAGCCGTAGCTCAGAAATCCGAGCACGCCGACTACGGCATACAGTACAACAATCGTATGTGAAAGATTAGCGCCTTTGCCGAATCCAAAACGGGTCCGGATCCATTCGGCACCTGTCAGCACATTCGAACGGCGCAGCCAGATCGAAAGATAAATCATCAGAAAGATCTGATTGAAAACCGGCCACAGCCAGGGAATCCAGAGACTTTTCAGTCCGTAAACAAAAGCCAGATACACCATCCACATGGTGCCTGAAATATCGAACATGCCCGAAGCATTCGAGAGTCCGAGCATATAGAAAGGAAGGGATTTTCCGCCGAGGAAATAGGAATCGAGATTTTTGGACGCCTTTTTCTTCAGAATCAATCCGATCACAATCATCACCACCAGATAGATACCGATGATGATGATGTCAATAGGTTGAAGTTTCATAAAATCAGAGTTAGTTCATAAAGTATTTATTCCACAACGCAAACGGTTGAGATCATGCCAAATGCGTCATTATCGTTCAGTTCCCAAACAATGCGTCCGTTTTTATCGATCTCAAAGAGTTGCGGACTGTTTGCAGCACGTGCATTATCATCGTGTCCCTGCCAGTTGCAGACATATAATCCGTCGTTGGCAGCGGGATAAAGACCGGCTACAAAGAAGAGCTGTGCGCCTTCAATATCTTTTTCGCCAAAGCGTCTGGCAATCTGCCCGTTGTCGAGGTTCATTTCGAGCAATGAATGTCCGTCGCCACAGGCTACCCAATACAGCGGAGCTTCGGTTTCGAGTGTGGTGAAAGGTGTTCCTTCAAGACGATAGATTTTATCTACTTTGCCATCGGGCGTAATTTCGCGTACATCGGAAGTGGCAAATAGCGGCATCAGATAATTACCGTTTGCCTTTTTATTGAGCTGACGAAACTGCATGTGCGGATCGTCGATACCTGTTTCGTATTCGGTCTGACTGAGGATTTTACCATCGGGAGCCACTTCGAGGATCACTGCCGGATGACCCACCCAGGCCAGCAGATAATTGCCATCGGGTAAGATGCGTGCGGTTTGCATTTCGCACGAATCGGGTACTTCGATACTCCAAAGCTCCTGATGTTCGCGGGTGATGAGTTTTGCGCCTTTCCCGTAAGCGAAAAGGATATTTCCTTCGGGAGTGGCAACAGCCGAATTACATTCCCAGCCTTTTTCGATGGGATGCTCCCACTCGATTTGTTTGGTTTGTTTATCGATAATAGCAATTTTGTTCCAGCCGGAACCGCCGATCAGCAGCTTTTCTGATTTTTGCTGACAGGATGTGCCTGCCAGTATTAAGAGGGCAAGCGAGAGGCAAGTGAATAGTTTGTGCATGATATCAGGATATTAGATGTAATGAGAAAGATAATTTACCGGCAAATCCGTTCGCTGCCCGGAATGAGCAACGAACGGATAACCAATAAATCATACCGGATTATAACCGGTTTATTTTGATAAATCAAGGAACATTTCGTAACCCTGATCCGGCGTAAGGTTGTTGTGTACAACCGCATGAATGGCCTGGATCATGGCTGCAGGAGCTTCGCTCTGGAATACGTTACGACCCATATCAACACCGGCTGCACCGTCGTTGATTGCATTGTAACACAATTCGAGCGCCTCTTTCTCAGGCAATTTCTTGCCACCGGCAATCACAATAGGAACCGGACAAGAAGCGGCTACTTTTTCGAAACCATCACAATAATAAGTTTTTACGATTGTAGCACCATTCTCGGCACATACGCGAGAAGCCAGTGAGAAATAGCGTGAATCACGCGCCATCTGTTTGCCTACAGCTGTTACACCCATTACAGGAATACCGTAACGGTTACCCAGATCGGCAGTGCGTGTCAGGTTAGAAATGGTAATAGCTTCCATTTCGCCATCGCCGGCAGCAACCATTACAGCCATTGCCGAAACATTGAAGCGGATAGCATCTTCAATATCGATTACCACGTTGCGGTTCAGCTCGGTCAGGATTGTGGTTCCGGCGTCAGCACGCAAACAAACGGGTTTATTAACATTAGCGGGAATTGTGCTCTGCAGGATACCGCGTGTACACATCAGACAGTCTGCATATTCTGTCAGCGGAACGATATTCAGATCGATACGCTCCAGACCTGATGTAGGGCCCATGATAAAACCATGATCGAAAGCCAGCATCACCGAGCGGCCGGTTTTGGGGTTGAAGATGCGTGAAAGGCGGTCTTTCATACCCCAGCCTAAATTAGAAGCACCTTTAATGTGAAAATTGTCTAACTGAGAAGCCTGACCTAAACCGAAGTTTACGCCTTCCCGAAGATCATCCATATCTGCCATAGATCGTTTCTTTTTATTTTATGCAGGCCATGTGCCTGCTGGTTAATAGTAAATTATAATGCTTGTGCAAAGGATTGGAACATGCAGCTCCACGAAGAGGCACCGCTGTCGGCATGACCTACCGAGCGTTCGCCGTAATTGCGGGCTCTGCCGAAATTAGCTTTCATATCGACTGTAGCTTTAGCACCTTCTACAGCTGCCACGGCACCGGCCTGCATGATTTCTTTGATATCGTCAGACTGGCAGGCTTCGATTGCCTCTACAGCCGGAATCAGCGCATCCATCATGGTTTTGTCGCCTTTTTGTGCTTTTGTCTGTTTCTGAACATTGGCCAGACCGCCTGCAAACATCGCTTTTACGCCGGCTGCATCCAGCTCGGTGCCCGATGCATGATCGCTCATACCCAGGAAGAAAGCACCCAGCAAGGTGCTGGTTGATCCGCTCACCTGCAGCATCACATCAAAGCCCATGTCGTTCAACATCTGTTTGAACTCAGTACCTTTTTGTGCAGTTGCCACAACTGCCGAGAAAGCAGTAACAATAGCCTGACCGTGGTCGCCGTCGCCGATTACCGCGTCCAGTTTCGAGAATTCGTCTTCGCGCTCTTTGATATGCTTCAAGGCAAGGTCGAGCATTGCCTTGAAGTTTTCGATAGTTAATTGTTTCATTCTATGTATTATTTACCAATAGTTACCCAATA
>CAMTPG010000237.1 GCA_947074335.1 uncultured Parabacteroides sp. | reverse complement strand
TAGTCGGATTTAAACAGAGACAAAGATAATAGACAGATTCATTCTGTTTCTAAACTGATTTCAATTTGGTTTCCGATTGAAGCAGTTATATATAATATTTCTTTTTTGATAAATGTAAAATGGCATATTATCTCTATATATGAGAATAATATGCCTCTTTTATTATATGATTTCCGGTTATAGAAATATGTAATAGATGTCTTACGATCTGTTATTCGGCCGGTGGAAACGGGAGCTCTGTATCTTTCCGATAGCCTGTTCCATTAAACTGGGCAATCAGTTCCTGCTTGTCATTGGTGATGCGCACTTCGCAGTTAGCCAGTCGGTTATGGCTGAATAATTCCTTAGCCTCGGCATACAGATACCCGCTGCTCTCGGCTTTGAAGAAATTAATGGTTGAAGAGATGGATAAGGTAAGTCGCGCATGACTGTTTGTTGCCGCCGCAAACGCCAGATCGGCCAGGGTGAAAATAGCGCCACCCTGACAAACGCCGCCTCCATTCAGATGATCGGCTCTGATTTCCATGCGGGCTTTGGCATAACCATTGCCCGTCTCCATCAATTCCACGCCGGCCAGCAGCGCAAATTTATCGCCTTGCAGAAACTCGTTGATCGTCATGATTTGGCTAATTTCCAGGCCGCGCCCTCTTTGGTATCTTTAATTTCAAATCCCAGCGCAGTAAGCTCGTTCCGGATCTGATCGGATGTGGCCCAGTCCTTATTGACTTTCGCCTGCTGACGGATAGCAAGCAACAAATCGATCGCTTTGCCGAAGGCTTCCTCGTTGCTGCCTGTGGCCGCTACTTCGTTTTTCATGCCGAGAATGCCGAACAGGAAGGTGTCGAACAGGAATTTCAGCTCTTCGATCGCTGCTTCATTCAAGGTTTCTTTGCCATCGTTCGCCAGATTGATGATGCGTGCCGCTTCGAAAAGATGCGAGATAGTGATGGGCGAATTCAGATCGTCGTTGAGCGCTTCGTAGCATTTGGCGCGCAATCCCGAAACGTCGATAGTCGATGCTTCGGCAGGCGTCAGCTTCAACAGCAGGGCGTGTGCATCCATTAGTCGTGCCAGTCCTTTCTCGGCCGCCTGCAACGCCTCGTTACTGAAATCGACTGTGCTGCGATAATGCGCCTGCAAGATAAAGAAACGAATTGTCATCGCCGAATAAGCCTGTTGTAAAGCCGGATGATCGCCGCTGAAGAACTGCTGCAGCGTAATAAAGTTACCGAGCGATTTCCCCATCTTCTGCCCGTTGATGGTAATCATATTGTTGTGCATCCAGTAATGAACCATTTCGGATCCCTGCGAAGCTACCGCCTGAGCAATCTCGCATTCGTGATGGGGGAAAATCAGGTCCATGCCGCCGCCGTGAATATCGAAATGTTCGCCCAGATATTTCTTTCCCATCGCCGTACATTCGCAGTGCCAGCCCGGAAATCCGTTGCTCCAGGGCGAAGGCCAACGCATGATGTGTTCGGGTTGTGCCTTTTTCCACAGGGCAAAATCAACCGGATTGCGTTTCTCGTCCTGACCGTCGAGAGCACGTGTGGTATTGAGCATATCTTCAATATTTCGTCCCGACAGGATGCCATACTGATGATCTTTATTGAATTTCTCCACATCGAAATAAACAGATCCTTCGCTTTCGTAGGCATAGCCGTGCTCGATGATGCGCTGCACCAGCTCGATCTGCTCGATGATATGGCCCGAAGCATGCGGCTCGATGCTGGGCGAAAGCACATTCAGTGCATCCATGGCCTGATGGTAACGGTTCAGGTAATACTGAACAACCTCCATCGGCTCCAACTCTTCGAGGCGTGCTTTTTTGGCAATCTTATCTTCGCCGGCATCGGCATCGTGTTCCAGATGGCCTACATCGGTAATGTTGCGTACATAGCGTACTTTATATCCTGTATGAATGAGGTAGCGGAATAAAAGATCGAAGGTAATGGCCGGACGTGCATGTCCCAGATGTGCATCGCCATAAACCGTCGGGCCGCACACATACATACCTACATGAGGCGCATGAAGCGGAATAAACTGCTCTTTCTTGCGTGTGAGCGTGTTATAAATATGAAAGGGATGTTCCATAAAATCTATATTTTAATTACAAAGATAGAAATATTCTCTTTAATGTTAATATCTTTGACTGCTTATCGCAGTGCTATTCGCTTTCTGTCAGATGCAAATAATCTGTTTTTCGGATGCCAATGACGTATCGGGTCGACTGGAGTTGGCAGATTATTTTTTTAATAAACAAAAAATTATATATAAATTGCAGGCTTTATGCCGAAATAAATCAAAAATACCGGATGCGCTTTATGCCTCATTGCAAGCCTTTAAGTAATAATTAATATAGAAATAACACATGCTAAAAACTCATTATGCAGCTCTGCTCGGCTGCTTTGCCCTGCTTTTTGCAGGCTGTACGGAACAAAACCGGTACGATCTGGCCAAATACGGACTGACTCCCGATACCCGCGAAAACAGCTCGCCGTTGATGGCTAAAGCCATTCAGGCCGTTTCCGGGCGCGCCAATCCCGATCAGGCCGTGATTATTACATTGCCAAAAGGACGATATGATTTTTATCCAGAAGGAGCTGATCAGCGCGAATATTACATCTCCAATCACGATCAGGATAACCCGAAAACCGTAGGGCTGGCTTTCGAACGACTTAAAAACGTGACTTTCGACGGGCAGGGCTCCGAACTCGTTTTTCACGGCCGCATGCTTCCCGTCTCGCTGGTTAATGCAGAGAATTGCACGCTGAAAAACTTTTCCATCGATTTTGAAAATCCGCATATCAGTCAGGTGGAGATTCTCGAAAACGATACCCTGAACGGAATCATTACTTACGAAGTTGCGCCGTGGGTAGACTACGAAGTGCGCGACAGTAATTTTGTGGCCAAAGGCGAAGGCTGGGAACATACTTCGCGCTCCGGCATCGCTTTCGAAGGCGATACCAAACGACTGGTTTATCGCACCAGCGATATCAGCGTGGGAACACAAAAAGTAGATGAGATAGCGCCGCGAATCCTGCGTGCGCCCTGGAATAACAAACGTCTCATTCCCGGAACCGTGGTGGTTTTGCGCGGACATGGCCGGCCTACGCCGGGCATTTTCATGACTTACAGCACCAACACAACACTCGAAAATATTCAGGTGCATTATGCCGAAGGTATGGGATTGTTGGCACAAATGTGCGAAGATATCGCACTGTACGAATTTTCGGTTGCTCTGAAGGGCGATGACGATCCGCGTTACTTCACAACACAGGCTGATGCCACTCATTTTTCAGGCTGTAAAGGCAAGATTACCTCGGTTGGCGGACTGTACGAAGGCATGATGGATGATGCAATCAATGTGCACGGCACCTATCTGAAGGTAAAAGAGCGTGTAGACGATCATACACTGATTGGCGAATATATGCACAGTCAGAGCTACGGTTTCGAATGGGGCTATACAGGTGATGAAGTGCTTTTTATCGAATCGCGCACCATGGAGATTGTTGGCGAAAACAATACCATTCAGAGTATTCAGGCTATAGATCAGCCCACAGCTCACGGCGCCAAACAGTTTAAACTGGTATTTGAAGCGCCTGTTCCGGCAACCGTCGGCGTGGATGGTATATTTGGTATCGAAAATCTAACCTGGACACCCGAAGTGTATTTTGCCCGTAATACTGTGCGCAACAACCGCGCCCGCGGCACACTTTTCAGCACACCGAAGAAAGTGCTGGTCGAGGAAAATTATTTTGATCATACCTCGGGCACGGCTATTTTGCTGTGTGGCGACTGCAACGGCTGGTTCGAAACCGGCGCCTGCCATGATGTGGTGATCCGCAAAAACCGTTTCGTGAATTCCCTCACCAATATGTTTCAGTTTACCAATGCGATTATCTCGATCTATCCCGAAATACCGGATCTCGGTGCACAAAAACAGTATTTCCACAGCAATATTATCATCGAAGAGAACGAATTCGAAACTTTCGATGCGCCCATTGTCTATGCCAAATCGGTAGACGGTCTGATTATCAAACGTAATGTGATCAAGAGCAGTAACGAATATCCGGCATTTCACTGGAATGATAAACGCTTCCTGCTGGAACATGTAACCCATGATCAGATCGAAGATAATACGTTTGAAGGCGGCTTTGATCCGGCTAAAGATATCAAACGTACACACGAGTAAGCCTGCCGGATGCGAAAGCTTCCGGGTAAACACATGATATAGCCATAAAAAAAGCCTCACTCCCATCGGGAAGTGAGGCTTTTTTTATGATTTAAACCGGATGTTCCTGTTTATCTTCTTTTCTTACGTGCATCGCGCGCTTCGGATGTGCGTCGCCACGGACGGTTTGAATCGCGCTCTTCTTTACGATAGA
>CAMTPG010000236.1 GCA_947074335.1 uncultured Parabacteroides sp. | reverse complement strand
ATTCTGAATGCCGTAATGTGTATTGCCGGTAAATACAAAATATTTATGATCGGGAACGACCGGTCCCTCTTTATGCAGATTCTGTTGCGAAAGGGGTTGCTCAAAGCGATGCCAGTCTTTGGTATCATAAGCCAGCAAAACCTGATAGTCATTATCCATGCGTGTGGTATCACCATAAATGCCGTAAGCTACATAAAGCAAGCCATTATTTTCGCGACTTCCTATTTCGGGCGCAAACATTACACCGTCGATGCCCGAACAGCCGTAACGGTGTGCCGATTCGTTGCCGTGGTTATAGCTCGTAGCATAGTAATCGTCGGCCACTTCGACAAGACAGACGGCTCTCATTACATCCTCTTTTTCGGCATCCATACCGGGACGCACGATTTTATCCGGATCGAAGATGGCGATATAAAAAGCACTTTCGCGCGTGGCTGCCTGATCGCCGGCGATGCCTCTTCCGATGGCATCATTTTTATATTCGAGTGAGCCGTAAATGCGGCCGTCGAGCGGATTCAGAGCCAGACAACCCAGATGTCCGGAAAGTCCGTCGACACTTCCGATCAGATTTCCCTGCAGATCAGTTTTAATGAGTCGCGTGGTAAATGAGAAACAGACATAATTTTTTTCGGCATTTACCACAATGCCCTGTACATGGTGCGAACCTTGCAGCCCGGAACTGATCTGCAAAGGCAGACCGGTGACAGGATCTTTATCTGCCTGTTCAGCCATCAGACCGATGCAATGCAGACAGCAATACAACAGGCTAACATATTTCAGAAAACAGGAGGTCATTTTAATAGTGTTTTTATGCCCTAAAAATAAACTTATTCCGGCAATTTGCGGCTAAAAAAGGAAGAAATAAAACTGCCACTCTGTCAGGCAGACCGAATGCTTCACATCGTTGGTTTTAGGCCTGAAAAAAGGGGATCGTTATGTAATTTTTTTTCCATCGTTATGAAATTAAAAATGCATAACGATCCGATCAAATTTTCATTGCAGTGTATTTTTCGGCTTGTTTTTAAAACAGATGACAAAATGACAGGGTTACATTTTATTCCGTTTCATTATCCGGATAAAAAAAGGATTGAATATTCGTGAAAAACAAAAGAAGCTGCCCGGTCATACCGAACAGCTTCTTTATGATATAAGATGTGTAAACAGACTCCCTTTGTTTCCTTCGGGAGCCGGTTCTTTTTAATCTTGTTATTATGCTTCTACATCCCAGTTTTCTGCAGCCAGACGTTTGTAGCTTCTCAAGCGCCATTTTGCATTTTCCTCGGCCGCTTTAAACAATTCTTCAGCATCAGCCGGGAACTGTTTCATCAACGAGGCAAAACGAACTTCGCTCTTCAGGAAGTCCTGGAATTTGCTCCAATCCGGTTCTTTAGAGTCTAAAGAGAACGGATTTTTGCCTTCAGCTTCGAGAGTCGGATTGTATCTCCACAGATGCCAGTAACCACAAGCCACAGCCTCTTTGGTTTCAGCCTGCGATTTACCCATGCCTTTTTTCAGACCGTGGTTGATACAGGGCGAATAAGCAATGATCAATGAAGGTCCGTCGTAAGCTTCAGCTTCGCGAATCGCTTTCAATGTCTGTGCCTGATCTGCACCCATGGCAATCTGAGCAACATATACATAACCGTAAGTTGTAGCCATCAGACCCAGATCTTTTTTGCGGATACGTTTACCGGCAGCAGCAAATTTTGCAATGGCACCAACCGGAGTTGCTTTAGATGACTGACCACCTGTATTTGAATATACTTCGGTATCCAGTACCAGAATATTTACATTTTTGCCTGAAGCAATTACGTGATCCAGACCACCGTAACCGATATCGTAAGAGGCACCGTCGCCACCGATAATCCATTGTGAACGTTTTACCAGGTAGTGGCTCAGCTCTGCGATAGTAGCACAGTTTGTGCAAGAATCTTTAGCAGCTTCTACCAGCGGAATGATTTGTTCAGCCAGTTCTTTTGTTTTGTCTGCATCGTGTTGATTTTCGATCCAGGCAGTAAACAGTTCTTTATAATTAGCCGGACAAGCTTCGTTTGCGATGGCATCCTGCATAGTAGCTTCGATGCGGGCACGCATTTTTTCGTTAGCCAGTTCCATACCCAGACCAAATTCGCAGAAATCTTCGAACAAAGAGTTTGCCCAAGCCGGACCCTGACCTTTTTCGTTGGTTGTATACGGAGTGGCAGGTACAGATCCTGAATAGATTGAAGAACAGCCGGTTGCATTAGCTACCATCTGGCGATCGCCAAACAATTGAGTGATCAGTTTTACATACGGTGTTTCGCCGCAACCTGAACAGGCGCCCGAGAACTCAAACAGAGGAGTGGCAAACTGTGAATTCTTCACATTCGATTTTACATCTACCAGACTTTGTTTGGTTTTTACGTGCGATACGCAGTAATCCCAGTTGGCGGCTTCAGACAGCTGACTTTCGAGAGTAACCATTTCGAGGGCTTTGTTGCCTTTGAATCCCGGACAAACGTCCACACAGTTACTACAGCCCAGACAGTCTAACACATCCACCTGCATACGGAATTTCATGCCTTTCATGGCAGCCGGAGCTTTCACATCCAGTGTTTTGAAGTTTGCACCCTGCATTTCGGCATCATCCAGTACAAACGGACGGATAGAAGCGTGCGGACAAACATAAGCACACTGGTTACACTGAATACAGTTTTCGTCTTTCCAAACCGGAACGAATGCTGCTACACCGCGTTTTTCGTATTTGGCTGTTCCCTGCTGCCATGTACCGTCTTCGATACCTTTGAATGCAGAAACGGGAAGCAAATCGCCATCCTGTGCATTGATCGGACGAACCACTTCGTTGATGAATTTCGGATCGTTGTTTACAACTACATCATCATCAGCCAGATGAGCCCATGCCGGATCAACAGTAAGCTGCTGATATTCGTCGCCATGATCTACGGCTGCAAAGTTTTTGTTTACAATATCTTCGCCTTTTTTGCCGTACGATTTTACAATGAATTTCTTCATCTGTTCGATCGCCAGATCAACAGGAATTACTTCTGTGATGCGGAAGAATGCAGATTGCAGAATGGTATTGGTGCGGTTACCCAGACCAATTTCCTGAGCAATTTTGGTTGCATTGATATAATAAACCGTAATATTTTTTTGTGCGAAATAGCGTTTTACTTTGTTAGGCAGGTGTTTTGCCAGTTCTTCGCCGCTCCAAACCGTGTTCAGCAGGAAGGTTCCGTTTTCGCGCAAACCACGTACCACGTCATACATACGCAGATAAGCCTGAACGTGACAAGCTACGAAGTTCGGTGTATTCACCAGGTAAGTAGAACGAATCGGATCGTCACCGAATCGCAGGTGAGAACAGGTGAAACCGCCTGATTTCTTAGAGTCGTAAGCAAAATAAGCCTGACAATATTTATTGGTATTATCACCAATGATTTTTACCGAGTTTTTGTTAGCACCTACAGTACCATCAGCACCTAAACCATAGAATTTAGCTTCGAACAAACCGGCACCGCCCAAAGCGATTTCCTCTTTCATCGGAAGCGAAGTGAAGGTAAGATCATCAACAATACCAATGGTAAAGTTATTTTTAGGAACAGGCAATGACAGATTTTCGAATACAGACAATACCTGAGCCGGAGTTGTATCTTTTGAGCTCAGACCGTAACGGCCGCCTACGATTACCGGAGCATCGCTGATGCCGTAGAAACAATCTTTTACATCCAGATACAACGGTTCGCCGGTTGCTCCCGGTTCTTTTGTACGATCCAAAACCGCAATGCGTTTTGCAGTTTCGGGAACTGCAGCCAGGAAGTGTTTCGCCGAGAACGGACGATACAGATGAACAGAAACCAAACCTACCTTTTCGCCTTTGGCAACCAGATAATCGATTGCTTCGCGTGCAGCTTCGGTTACAGAACCCATGGCGATGATTACGCGGTCTGCATCTTCAGCACCGTAATAATCAAACAAACCATATTTGCGACCTGTCAGTTTCGTCATTTCATTCATGTATTCTTCCACAACAGCCGGAACAGCATCGTAGAATGCATTACATGATTCTCTGTGCTGGAAGAATGCATCCGGATTTTCAGCCATACCGCGGGCTACCGGATTATTCGGATTCAGTGCGCGTGTACGGAATTCTGAAAGTGCTTTCTGGTCGATAAGCGGAGCCAGATCTTCATTTTCGAGTGTTTCGATTTTCTGGATTTCGTGTGATGTACGGAATCCGTCGAAGAAGTTAATGAAAGGAATGCGGGTTTTGAGTGTAGCCAGATGAGCTACTGCAGATAAATCCATTACCTCTTGTACAGAACCTTCGGCCAACATGGCAAAACCGGTCTGACGACAAGACATTACATCCTGATGATCGCCAAAGATAGAAAGTGCATGTG
>CAMTPG010000235.1 GCA_947074335.1 uncultured Parabacteroides sp. | reverse complement strand
GCGCGGGTAAAAGCGGTATAGAGCCAGCGGTAAAAATCTTCGCCCAGCATCTCTTCGGTGATGTAGCCGATGTCTAAAAAAACATTCGGCCACTGGCCGCCCTGTGCTTTGTGGCAGGTTACGGCATAGGCATATTTCACCTGCAGGGCATTGTAGTGCGGATCGGCTTTCATTTTTTTTATTTTGCCGGCTTTGGTGGATTCATCCTGATAATCTTCGAGTACGGTGTAAAAGAGTTTATCATTTTGTTCTTTGGACAGGGCAGGCGTTTCGGCCTGCAGCGCATCGAGCACGATTTTTACCTCCAGCTCCAATTCGTAATCCTCGAAACGAACCAGCACATCGGCAAAGCGAAAGCCGTACATCTCGTAGGTACGACGTATGCGTACAATCTCTACAATTTCGCCATTGGCAATGAAATCCATCTCTTTGCAATCGGCCGTCCAGAAATAATTGTTGCGTGCAATCATCAACCGGTCGCCCGATGATAACTCCTCTTCGCGCCAGAGAATTCGGTTGCGTATACCATTATTATAAATATTGGCCCGTTTGTTGGAGCGTGTAATAATCATGGTCTGATCTATGCCGTCGCGGTTATAGGCCGACGAAATATCTTCGATCAGCTCTTCGCCCGTGATTTTCAGAAAGTCGGAGTAACCTTTGAAGTGCAGCTGCGGAAAAATCTCCACCGCATCGTTGCGTAACGCTTCGCGCAGGCGGGTGGCATTTTCCAGAATCCCCGAATTTTGGCTCTGGCGCACTACCTGTGTGAGCGAAGCAATCTGCAGATCGAGTCCGTAGCTTTGTAATACATCGGGATTGAGTGCCGGGCTTTCGGTCTGACTTACAGGCGGAAGCTGTGCGGCATCGCCCATTAAAAGCAGTTTGCAATTCTCGCCGGCATAGACATAATGTATCAGATCGTCGAGCAGCCGGCCGGTACCAAATACCAGCGAATCGTAACCGTCGTTGGCAATCATCGACGATTCATCCACAATAAAAAGTGTATCTTTATGCATATTGTTTGCCGGCTGAAATCCGACCGGTTCATTCGAATAGGCCTTCTGGCGATAAATCTTTTTGTGAATGGTATAGGCTTTTTGTCCGGCGTAGGCCGAAAAAACTTTTGCCGCCCGGCCGGTGGGAGCCAGCAAAACCGATTTTTGCTTCAATGCGGTCATGGTTTTTACCAGCGCACCAATCAGCGAAGTTTTTCCCGTTCCGGCATATCCGCGGAGCAACATTAGCTGATCGGAGTTTTCGTTCAATAAAAAATCGCACAGCAAATGGAGTGCATTTTTTTGGTCCCGAGTGGGCTGATATGCAAAATTTTCAGTAATTTGGCCGTACAAGTAATTATTTATCATTTTGATGGTAATAATTTTTGCGATAAAAGTAGTGTATTAAATATTCTTTTTTAAATTTGCGGAACGAAATAAATTCAAAAAACAATACAAACCATGAAAGTTACATTTAAAATTCTATTACTGGTAGCAATGGTCCTCCTTGGTTACATGTGCTATAGAAGTATTATGACTCCTATCGAGTTTAACGAAGAACGAACTCTGCGTGAAACAGCAATTAAACAAAGACTGATCGATATTCGTAAAGCTCAGATCGAGTACAAAAATATTCATAAAGAGCATGCAGGAAGTTTTAACGACTTATCGCAATTCCTGAAAGAGGAAAAATTGCCGTTCATCGTAAAAGAAGGTGTACTTACTGACGAACAGCTTGAAAAAGGTATGACAGAACAGGAAGCCGTGAAAAAAGGCTTAATCAGACGTGATACTGTTTGGGTATTGGCGGTTGATACATTGTTTGGCCCCGGTTATAATGTAGACGTAATGTCAATGATTCCCGGCACAAACATTCAGTTTAATCTGGATACAGCTACGCTGACATCAGGTTCGGGTTATACTGTTAAAGTATTCCAGGCTGCAGTTCCTTACGATACTTATCTGGGCGATCTGGACAGACAGTTATTATTTAATTTGAAAGACAAAGCACAGAAGATGAACAAATATGCCGGTCTTCGTGTAGGTTCAGTAGAAGAAATTAATAACAACGCAGGTAACTGGGAAGATTAATTCGAGATGCCGGTGGCTATCCCTGTATTAGCACATATTACGGCGGATAATGCGGAAAAGTATAAATTGTCCATTCGGCTCAGGCCGGATGGACTTTCTTTTTCCGTATATCAGGTAGCTGACAAAGGAGATTTCCTGCATAAGGAGGTGGATTTTGATCGCAGCAAACCTTATCTTGCCGCACTGAAGGAGTTTTTCTTCGGTCATGATTTTCTGTCGCTTCCCTTTAAGCGGGTTGATATTGTGGTGATCGGTGCACAATTTATGACGGTACCGCATATTCTGTTCGATGAAAAACGAATCGGTGAACTGATGCAGTTTACTTTTGGTGATGCGCCGCAACGCTATTTGCATCATGCACTGGCTGACGACTCGTCTGTTTTTCTTTACGGCATGGATGAGGAGGTATACGAATTTTGTTCGCGCTCACTGATTCAGCCCCGTTTTATTCATGGTCTGGTACCTTTGTTGAACCGATGGGAAAAACAGAACCGGAATCAGACTTTCGGGCAGTGTTTTCTGCTGATATATCCCGATTTCTTTACGCTGGCTTTCTTTCGCGAAGGAAAATTAGTATTTTTGAATGCATTCGGATATCAGCAGTTTTCGGATCTGGAGTATCTGGTGTTGTATGCATGGCAGCAAACCGGTTTTGATCAGTTGAAAGATCAGCTCTTAGTCAGAAATGAAACACGGCATACGGATGCTTTTCCGGAGCAGTTAAAAACATATATCAAACATATTCATCCCATGACGCTTCCTGCCGAAGCCTTTTTGTTAGGCGCGGGAGTGGCTCAGGCGCCCATGGATATAATTTCATTAGCCTTATGCGAATCATAAGAGGAATTTACGGACGTCGGCGTTTTGATGTGCCTTCATCTTTCAGTGCACGACCGACAACAGATTTTGCGAAAGAGAATATTTTTAATGTCATTTCCAATCTGATGGATCTTGAAGATGCGGATGCACTTGATCTGTTTGCCGGAACCGGCAGTATCTCTTTCGAATTGCTTTCGCGCGAATGTCGCAGCGTGGTGGCTGTGGAAATGAACAGTGCTCATGCTTCGTTTATCTGGAAAGTGGCCTGTCAGCTTAAAACCGAAACCTTGCAACTGATACGCGGTGATGTGTTCAGATATCTGAAAACCGTGAAACCGGCAAGTTTCGATTTTATTTTTGCCGATCCGCCTTATGCGCTGAAAGAGCTGGCCGATGTGCCGAAGCTTGTGCTCGAAAAAGGTTTATTGCGTCCAGGCGGTGTTTTTGTGATGGAGCATCCCAAAACATACGACTTTTCAACATTACCCGGATTTTATCAACACCGTGTGTACGGATCTGTTAATTTCTCACTCTTTATGCAACCCGAAATTGTTGAAAACCCCGCTGTCGATGCGGTAGAAACTACAGAAGCGGAGAAAACAGACGCATAAACGATTCGCTCAATCGTTGCTTGAGCGGACGTTTTAGCCAGCTTGTCGGAATCAGTTTTTCACAGTGCAGCATATCCTGAATGAAAATGTATTTCATTTTCAGTGCAAATGTGCGTTGATAGACAAAGGCATTGATTTCGAAATTGTGCTCCAGACTGCGAAAATCCATATTTGCCGATCCGATTACGGCCAGCTGATCGTCGCAAACCATCAGTTTGGCGTGCAAAAATCCGGGCACATAAAAATAGATCTTAACACCGGCTTTTACCATATCGTCGATAAATGAATGCGTAGCCATATTTGTGGCACGGGTATCGGAACGTTTGGGAAGCATCAGCCTCACATCAATACCGCCCAATGCGGCGGTTTGCAATGCCTGGTTCAGACTTTCGGTGGGTAAAAAATAGGGTGTCTGAATATAAATGTATTTTTGTGCATTGCTGATGGCGAAAACAGCGGCCTGCAACAGGATCCGCCATTGGCCGACCGGTCCGCTGGTTGCAATCTGCATGATATTATCTTCGCTGTAAACCGGTACCGGCGGATAATAGGATTTATCATTCAGAAATGTTTTACTCATCGAATACCAGTCGATCAAAAAAGCTGCCTGTAATCCGTGTACGCCTTTTCCGCTGATCTTGAAATGATTATCACGCCAGCTTCCCCAACTTAATCCCTTTATATAACGGTCGGCAATATTCATGCCGCCCATAAATCCGGTTTTTCCGTCGATAATTACAATCTTGCGGTGGTTGCGGTAATTCACTTTGCTGCTGAAAATCGGAAAATATACTTTCAGGAATGGATAGACTTCGATACCGGCTTCTTTCATTTCTCTGAAGAAATGATTTTTTACATTCCAGCAGCCCACATCATCGTAAAGTACGCGCACAGCCACACCTTCGCGGGCTTTTTGGATTAAAAGAGTTTTCAACCGGTTGCC
>CAMTPG010000234.1 GCA_947074335.1 uncultured Parabacteroides sp. | reverse complement strand
AGATCACCGGATCTTCAAAATGGCCGTCTACATCCGGATAAACACTCTTATCCGTAATCTGGGCATACTCAGAAAGGCCGTCTTTGCTGATCCAGATACCGCCGCCACGGCAGACCATGATGAATGAGCCGTCATCGCGACGGGCAAACGAAAGATTGGATAAGCCTTCGATGATCTTCCGGTCGCGCGGGTTAAATTCGAACTTACCGGGTTCCCATACGCCATTCAGATCGTCGGTAACATAACGCCCGTCAATTACATAAAGCACATACCGTCCGTCGCTTAGTTGATAAACTTCCGGATTATGTCCCTTCCCGATCACATTGCGAAGGGTATAAGGACCGTTCAGATTCTCGCTTACCGTGTTAAATACATACGACTGAGGCCACTCCATATGTCCTTTGGGCGACATCTCAAGCCATCCGCAAACCAACAGATGATATAAACTATCACTGTCCTGAATAATATTCCCGCCCCAGTATGACCAGACACGATCTTCGATGCCGTTATCAATAAAGCGGGGCACGGTATAATCGGCACCCCAGGTTTCGCTCGTAAGGTTTTCGCCCTGCATGGGTAAAAACCGGTCCATAAAGCGGGCCCCTGTTATCAGGTTATCCCATTCGGCAGGGCGCTCACGTTCGGTAATTTGTGCCGTGACCGGAAGGGAAAAGAGTAAACTGAGTACAGAGAAACTGAAAATTATGTTTTTCTTTATTTGATGAATAAATGCAGCGGCACAGAAGTAGCAGCTAGTGTTTTTCGGGTTGTTAATCATGTTCTTTGTTTTTTCTTATACGCTTGTTTTTTCATTTTCAAAGATATGGAAAAATGGCTTTGATTTCAGTATATCATGCTATAAATTCATCATCCCTTACAACAAAGCCACCGGCAAATGCCGATGGCTTTCAATCTAATCGTTAACAAGAAGCATGCTCTTATCAAAAAAGCATGACCTGCATCTAAATACTAAACTAATTATAATGGTTTAATAATCACTGAACGCTCATAAAATCCCGGATAAACTTTGTAGCTGTTAAAAACAGATCGTGCCGTACATCCGGTACCTGTTGTTGCATAATCAAGATTCAGGGTTATGCCATCCTGTTTATTCAGCTGATAAGTATACATAGCTTTTGTTAAATTATCCGTTGAATAGGGATAAGCATTGAAATTAAAATGCTCATTCATTGAAAATTCCAATCCTTTACCTGATTGATCGGTGAATCGCACCCATCTATTATCCGTTCTTAATCCATAATCTTGCGGAATTAAATAGGGTTCGTACATTTCATCCACAGTTGTATTATAAACATCTACTTTATAACCGGTTTTCCGGTCCGGATAATTTTCCTGCGGACCGCGGCCATACCAGGCTACCAGATTTAAATCAGGATTAAGGGTACAGGTCAATCCGATACGCGGTAACCAAAGCGGCAAATTACCCTGCGGATAAATCGTATGTTTCAGGTGAATCGTGCCATCGCCCGAAATGGTATACACATAGAGATTCTCAAAGCCGTTACTTTGTGCTCCCCAGATGTATAAATCCTTTTTTTCTACGGCACTGTTTCCCGTTAAAGCAATTTCTCGAACAAATAATATTACTTTACCATCTGTCTCATAAGCCTGTATCGATATCGGATAATAATCCATTTTATCAATTCCGGCAGAATAATATTCGGTAGCCACCTGTTGTCCATATCCCTCTTTCCACTTCGAAGAATAGGCATTTCTCGAATTCCACTGATCCTGTTCGTTAGCCAGGGGAGCACGCCATACATTCATTTTAAAGGGCTCTTTCAGCATCTCTTTCTTTTGATAAACCATCGACGTTAAAGCACTCTGATTTTTATCAAAAACATAATCGAATTCCTTTCCGGATATTCGGATCAAACTGTCATTTTCATGCAAACTAACCGGCAAAACGGCCACAGCTTTTTCGGATTCGGATTGAAACCAGGGCAATTCAAGCTGATCCCAGGCCACCTCAAAGCCTGCAGGCGCCCAGCATTCATCCGTCTTTAATGATGAACTGCACAGAATGCGATACTCTTTTCCGGGTTGGACAGCCGGTTTTTTTACAGGAATTTGAATCAGTTGTTTCGATAATGGAGGAATTTGCAGATTTAATATCCCTTCATCCAGTGTATCTCCGTCGCATTGTAAATACCATTTGGTATCATAATGGGACGCATCCAAGAAATGATTTCTATTCCAAACCTCAGCCACACCCTTTTCAGGATCTACCCAGGTAAAAGAAAGAGGTTGCACAGATTTTTTCATCTGCCACATTTCAGGCTGCACACTTCTGTCGGGCCAGATGCTGCCATAGGTTCTTGCTCCTATACCGTAACTGTAAAAGGTTCCCTGCGGAAATTCTGTTTCAAAATCAAGCCATAAAACAGCCTCATCGACCGGTTTTTCATTTTCAGGGAATAAAGCTTTTGTAAAAATTCCCACCTGGTCAAAACGAGCATCACAAATATAAACATTCGTTTCCTGTCCGTGAATTTCGGCATTCCGTCCGATATTAACAGGGAAAGGGAAATTTTTAATGACACCGGAAGCTTTCTTTTCGCCCAGTTTTTTATCATCAATATAAACATACATGGCATTGCCGTCGTACACCGCTAATAAACTATGCCAGTTATTCTCCCAGTTTTCGGGAAGTTTAATGCCCAGCGTATTCTTTTTCGTGGTATAAACATAAAAATCAAGCGAGTCTTTTCCCTGTTGTTGCAATCCGAACTGGTAACTGCCTTTGGTAATTATCGAACCACAACTGCTCATTAATTCACGCGGAAAAATATCGCACATTAACGTGAGTTGATCCGTTTCAATTTCCAGATTCGGATTCCGATAGATTTCAACCCATTGATCATGTCCGTTCAAATCGAGTACCTTCTTTTCATTTTGGGTAATTAGTGTAGCATTTCCCATCAGGTGCACAGGTGTCTGAAAGGATGATAAATCCGTGAGCCGGCGGACAGGTTCTTTCAAACCCGGGCTCACATAATCCCAGATCGCACCTCCCATGGTACGCGGATGAGCATAAATTACACGCCAGTAATCATCGAGACCGCCACCGCCATTACCGGCAACCGATAAGTATTCGTCCATGAACGAAGGACGGATATCCGTACTATCCGGACAAATTGCAACCTGCATTTCCAGCTCCATGGGCGTAGGATAACGCGGACCTATTATTTCTTCGGCAGGATGGGCAAAAGCATTACCGCCATACATCCAATACCTTGTAGGATCCAGACTCCTACCCTCTTTTATTACTTCGGCGATATTAAACCCCTCGCCACTTTCGTTACCGGCACTCCAGAAAATAATGCTGGGATGATTCCGGTCGCGAAGCACCATTTGCCGCACCCGGTCTTTATACATCGCCGTAAAACTCGAATCCCGCGAAATATACTCGGTGGCATGCGCCTCGGTTCCCGCTTCGTCAATCACAAAAAGACCATATTCATCGGCCAGTTCCAGATATTTGTTTACCGGTGGATAATGCGAAGTTCTTACGGCATTAAAATTAAATTGTTTCAGCAGCTCAAAATCCTTACGAATAATATCTTCCGTAATCATATGTCCGGTTTCAGGATGTTGCATATGCGAATTTTGCGCATTAATTTTTACCGGAACACCATTCAGATAAAATACCTCATCTCTGATTTCTGTTTCATTAAAACCCATTCGTGTTTTAATAACATCCTGAATATCTCCGTTATCTGCCAGAAGATTAATCGTCAGATTATACAAATGAGGTGTTTCCGATGTCCATTTCCGGGGATCAGAAATCATCTCCGAAAAATTAAACCGTTTCATCCCTTCATCACGCAGGGTAAAAGGTTCGCCATTCATTTCAGTTATTAACTGATCTCCGTCGAATAACTGTATATTTAAATGATACGATTCTGCCGGAATATCTTTGTAATTTTTAACATCCACCTGAACTTTTAACTCTGCATGTTCATAATTTTCGTCCAGATCAGTCACCACATACCAATCGAACAGGCGTACTGTCGGCGTAGCATACAACCAGACATCATCAAATACACCTGCTAATCGCCAGTAATCCTGACCTTCCAGATAATAGCCGTCCGAATATTTAAGCACACAAAGAGCCAATGTATTCTCGCCCGGCTTTATATAATCTGTAATATTATATTCGGCCGGTTCCTGAGCTCCCTCATTATATCCCACCTCTTCACCATTAATCCACAAAAACGAAGCGGAAGCCACCTTTTCCAATCGCAAGAAAATTTGATCATTCTCCCAGGATTCCGGTATAAAAAAGGTTTTCCGATAAGCACCTGTCGGATTATATTCACGGGGGACAAATGGTGGATTTGTTTTAAAGGGAGCATGAACATTCCTGAATAATTTATCGCCGTATCCCTGCATTTCCCAGTTTGATGGTACGGATATTTCATCCCAGTTACGATCATTATAACCTATAGTAAAAA
>CAMTPG010000233.1 GCA_947074335.1 uncultured Parabacteroides sp. | reverse complement strand
GTTTAATCCTGTCCGCTTAATCCTGTCGGGAATTTGTTATCTTTGTCCTGAAATCAGAAACAACCTCTATTAAACAGAAGAAATCCGGAAACATGAAAATCTGTATCCTTACCCAGCCGCTCCATACCAATTACGGAGGCCTCCTGCAAGCCTGGGCTTTACAAACCGTATTGAAACGACTCGGACACGAAGCCGTGACCGATCGCGACGGTGTAACCCCTGTTATACCCCCATATGCACGTCCGTTTCATTTTGGTTACCA
The DNA here is from genome assembly GCA_947074335.1 of uncultured Parabacteroides sp. Lineage (GTDB taxonomy): Bacteria > Bacteroidota > Bacteroidia > Bacteroidales > Tannerellaceae > Parabacteroides. The sequence goes on along the minus strand of CAMTPG010000233.1, from coordinate 4,217 downwards.
CCTGTTGCGCCGCCATCTGCTGGGCGATAAACGCTACAACCCCTTCCGGTACCTCTTCACCTCGCTCAATAACGAAGAGCAGCTTCAGCGGGAGATCGCCGTACATACCGATGCCTTTATCGCTGCCCATATTGATACCGTCTCTCTTTTTCCCTGCGGTACCCGGCCCGATCCGGCATTGCTGGAGCAGTTCGATGCCTTCGTGGTAGGCAGCGATCAGGTATGGCGCCCCGAATACAACAAACACCAGCCCGCCACCTTTCTTGATTTCGCATCCGGCAGGCGGGTCAGACGCATCGCCTATGCCGCCTCTTTCGGGGTGGATCATATCAACGAATACACCCCGTCGCAGCTGCGTACCTGTGCTGCCCTGCTGCAACAGTTTGATGCCGTTTCGGTACGCGAAGCCGGTGCCGTAGCCCTCTGTCGCGAACATTTCGGCACCGAAGCCCTGCAGCTGCCCGATCCGACTCTGTTGCTCGATGCAGCCGATTACCTCACACTTGCCACACTTGCTGCCGCAGAGAAAACCGCAGCGGGCGATAAACTGATGTGTTACATCCTCGATAAATCGCCGGCCAAAGCCGCTGTTGCCGACGCGATCGCACAGGCACATCAACTCGAAATCCTGCGACTGATGCCCGCCGAGCACCGCGTTTATAAAATGACCGGTTCCGAAGGGAACATCTTTGCTCCCGTGGGCGATTGGATAGCCGGTTTCCGCGATGCCCGCTATGTCATCACCGACAGTTTTCACGGCACTGTTTTTGCCCTTCTTTTCCGCAAACCTTTTGTTACACTGGTAAACGAAAGGAGAGGAGCTTCCCGGTTTCACTCGCTGCTGCAGCTTTTCGACCTCGAATCCCGCATCATTACGGATATGGATGAGGCGGCAGGGTTATTGGAAGTTCCTGTCGACTGGGATAACGTATCCCGCATCCTGCAGACAGAACGGGAGCGTGCCCTGCAGTTCCTGACCTCAGCATTGTAACCCCGGGGTTGCCGCATGAACCACAATTTTTTATTACTTTTGCATAAAAATCAATAAAAACGTTCATGGCCGTCAATCAACTCAAAGCAGGTGCCCTGTTATCGTATGTCTCCATCGGACTAAACAACATCATCGGTTTACTCTACATCCCCTTCATGCTGCGGCTGATGGGGCAGACCGAGTATGGTCTTTATTCGCTGGTGGCCTCCGTGGTAGCTTACCTCACCGTGCTCGATTTAGGTTTTGGCAACGCCATCATACGCTATACCGCTAAATTCAGGGCCGAAGGACGGCACGAGGAGCAGTCGGAAATGTTTGGTATGTTTGTGCTCATTTATACCTGCATCGGCCTGATGGCACTGCTGATCGGTTTCGGACTCTATGCCAACACCGATCTGCTGTTCGATCGCACCATGGATGTCGGCGAACTCCGCCAGATACGTATCATGATGCTGTTGATGATCTTCAATATCGCCTTCACCTTCCCGATGAGTATCTGGGGCTCCATCATCACCGCCTACGAGAATTTTGTATTCCAGAAGCTGATTAATATTGCCCGTATCATCCTGAATCCCGTAGTCATGATTATTATGCTGCTGATGGGCTACCGTGCCATCGGTATGGTAGTGGTAACCACCTGTTTCAATGTGGCAACCCTGCTTATCAACTACTGGTATTGCCGGCATAAACTCCACATCCGCCTTCGTTTTGGTCGTTTCAATTGGGATTTCTTTCGCGAAGTGTCCATTTATTCATTCTGGATCTTTCTCAATGCCATCATGGATCGTATCTATTGGTCTACCGGTCAGTTCCTGCTCGGTATCTACAAAGGCGCCACAGCCGTGGCCGTTTATGCGGTAGCCATCCAGCTGCAGGGCATTTACATGAGCTTTTCCACGGCCATCTCCAGCGTGTTTTTGCCCAAGGTAACGGCGATGATCGCCCGGAATACCGACGAGGAGGAGATCTCCGGTCTCTTCATCCGCACCGGCCGTATCCAGTATATTGTGATGGCCTTTATACTTACGGGCTTTATCGTTTTCGGCAAACCCTTTATCCGGTTGTGGGCCGGTGCCGATTATTCAGAAGCCTACTACATCGCCCTGCTCTTTTTCGTGCCCCTTACCATTCCGCTTATTCAAAACATCGGCATCGTAATCCTGCAGGCACGTAATCAGATGAAATTTCGTTCATTGCTCTATATCGTGATTGCCCTGGGTAGCCTGGGCATCTCCATTCCGCTGGCTAAACAATGGGGCGGCATCGGCTGTGCACTCGGTACAGCCGTGGCACTCACGGCCGGGCAAGTCGTGATCATGAACATCTACTATGCCCGTATCATCCGCCTCCGCATCGGTCGTTTCTGGCGCGAGATCGGACAGATGAGCATCATACCCGTACTGTTGGGATTCCTGTTTTACGGCATCTCAACCCTGTTCTCGTATAGCCGTGTCTGGCATCTGGCCGCCGCTATACTACTCTTTTCGCTGATCTACCTGCCCCTGTTTTGGAAATTCGGGATGAACGGGTACGAACGCGACCTATTTGCCACCCCGCTACGCAAACGATTTAAAAAGATAAAAGAATGATCCGGATAACCGACAAACAGCGCTGTTGCGGCTGCCATGCCTGTGTGCAGCGTTGCCCCAAAACCTGCATCACCCTGATTCCCGATGCCGAAGGTTTCAGCTACCCGCAGGTGGACCTCAGCCGCTGTATCGACTGTGGTCTGTGTGAAAAAGTCTGTCCCGTTATCCATCCTGCCGAAGCCCGCCGTCCGCAAAAAATATTCGCTGCTAAAAATACAGATCCGGCTATCCGTTTGAAAAGTGCTTCAGGCGGCATATTCACATCATTGGCTGAACATATATTACTACAAAACGGTGTTGTATTTGGCGCCCGTTTTAATGACGCTTGGGAAGTAGTTCATGATTATACAGAAACTAATGAAGGTCTTGCAGCTTTACGAGGCAGTAAGTATGTTCAATCCTCCATTGGTGAATGCTATCGTCAGGCTGAAAATTTTCTAAAAAGCGGTCGAACCATACTTTTTACCGGCACACCATGCCAACTCTCAGGTCTTCGGTGTTATCTCGGCAAATCTTATACAAATCTGCTGGCTGTTGAGATCGTTTGCCATGGCGTACCTTCACCTGGTATCTGGCAAGATTATTTACATGATCTTTGTGGAAATAAACGTCCTGATTATGTACATTTCCGCTATAAACCTGAATCGGAAAATCTGCAGAAAGATTTAAAATCGGGTATGCTCTCTCCTTTTGCCAAGAAATCACATGTTCAACAATATCTGCATATCGCTCATGGTTCGCAGATTCTTTGCGCAGAACCCCATAAATCCAATCCATATATTCGTGGTTTTCTCAGTGATTTATTTCTGCGTCCATCCTGCCATGCCTGCCCTGCCCGTTCGGGGCGAAGCGGTAGCGATATTACCATTGCCGATTTCTGGGGTATCAAAAAATATCATCGTAAATTCTATGATCATCATGGAATTAGTCTCATCATGATCCATACTCCGAAAGGGCTTGCAGCCTGGCAACAACTATCACTTCTTTCTATCCCTGCCACATATGAACAGGCACTTGCCGGAAATCCAAGTATTGAACAAAATGCGCCGATTATTTCTCAACGTGCAATCTTTTGGCAACGTTATGAAAAAGAAGGAATATCCGCATTATATTTATTGCTAAAACAAATGCGTCCCCCATTCTATAAACGTCTCTTAAACAGAGCAAAACGAAAAATAAAAAATATCAGATGTCTATAAAATAAACATCTGATATTAAACAATAATAATAACTTTACCTTTACCTTAAACTTTTATATCGAATCTGAAGCTATTAATTAATAAAAATGTCAGAGTCGATATGCAAATATTTAACTATATAAATAACCTAAATCTGAAGCCTTTTATTGTTGTTTAATAATTACTTTTTTAAAAATACGACTACCGGCATTTATCACAAAACTTATTTCACGGGAAGTATTTGCACCGACTGAAAGTGTTAAATAATAATTTAAATCGGCATTCCCGGCATAAACTTCCCGGGTTGAGTTAAGCTGATAAAGATTAATATCATTTGGTTTTTCTAAAACCGGGATACGCTTTATTTCAAATGAATTTATCTTTATACTCCATCCGGATGGTACTGACTTATAAAACTACCAATGTTCACTACTATCTTCGAAAGGGAACATAAATTCA